>JBAWYA010000066.1:0-4640 GCA_037143815.1 bacterium
ATCAATATTTAACTGGTTTTACTATATCACAATAATCTAAAAAGTCTCTTATCAAATTTTAATTGCACGTTTAATGAATTCCTTATTGTCTCTTAGAGTTTCAATTTCTTTTCTGGTTATAGGATGCAGTCGATCAATTTCATAAAGTACATCATCAAGGTAACTTTTCTGCACACCGAGTCCATATTTAGCAGCATCCAATTTTTTAGAGTCAGCATTATTTGCGACTAAAACATCAAACCCTTGCATTTGCTCCTTTACCGTTTCAAGAACATATTGAGCCTTAGCTTCTATGTATTTATTAAGTACACCAGACTCCCTCTTTGGATCATTCCATAAAAATGAATAATTATTCAACGAATTAGAACTATCAATCTCATTTTGCATTTTTACCATATCCTGTAATTTTGGGTTATTTAGATATTTTTTTTCAATGGTCTTTTCTATAGATTTAAAATCTATACAATAAGACTGTGCAAGTTTACTGAGCATCTCTTCTTGTTCTGGATTTCCAGAACCAACCTCTCCTCCTATAAATTGACATTCTCTATAATAATATAAAAAGTCAGCCATATCTTTTGGAAAATATTCATAAAGACGTTCTTTAACAAGGTCAATATTAAAATAATCTTTCACTGTATATTTAATATAGGGACGATCATCTACTTTTGTAATAGATATGTTGTCAGGAATATTTTTTAAAGTCTCACCTAACGGAAGCACCTCGACTATTTTTTGTAACCGAATTACATACACTACCCCAATAATTAAAACCAATATGGCTACTAACAACAATACTTTTCTTATACCCAAGCGTAATTTATTCATGCAAAAAGTATATCACAATAATAAAAAAGTCTCCTATTTCTCTTTTTTTTCTAAACATTCCCTAAGTACCCCAATCTCATCCCTCAAAATCGCGGCGGTTTCGAAATCTAATTCTTTCACAGCTTTACTCATTTCTTTTTCTTTTATTTTTATTATTTTTTCATAAATCAAATTCCCTCTCTCTTCATCAGAGAGCAAAGATTGTCCTAAACTTATATTGGGTATTTTTTTATTTCTATCAATCTTTAATTCTTTTGAATAAGCCTTTTTGAAAACTTCTAAATCAAGCTTGAGTTCTGCATTCACTGTCTTTCCATGTTCGCTTTCCATTTCTTCTGTGATATCTTTTATTTTTTTAATAATAGTCTTCGGAGTAATACCATGCTGTTTGTTATAAGCTAATTGAATATTTCGACGACGAGTAGTCTCTTTTAAGGCATAATCCATCGCACCAGTCATAACGTCAGCATAGAGAATCACTCTGCCTTCACTGTTACGAGCGGCACGACCGATAGTCTGAATGAGTGATGTTTCAGAACGCAAAAAACCAGCTTTGTCAGCATCCAAAATACCAATCAAAGCAACTTCTGGTAAATCAAGCCCCTCACGCAATAAGTTTACTCCAACCAAAACATCAAACTCACCCTTTCTAAATTGTGTCAGAATTTTAATTCTCTCCATTGTTTTTATATCACTATGTAAATATTCCGCTTTTATTTTTTTCTCTTTCAAATAAACCGAAAGATCTTCTGCCATCTTTTTTGTCAGTGTCGTCGCTAAAACACGAAAACCTTTTGCGATAGTTTTTTCTGCTTCAGAAATAAAATCCTGAATCTGGCCAGGGTACTTATTCCCCTCTTGAGGTGTGGCTCGCTTGCGAGATGGGGTGGATAAATTCATTCCACCTCCCCCTAAAGGGTACTCCTCAAGAGGAGAATTGACACTCACCGGTCTAACTATTGTCTCTGGATCTACGAGCCCAGTCGGACGAATAATCTGCTCCACAATCTGCTCACTTTGAGTTCTTTCTTGTTCACTCGGAGTAGCACTCGTATATATGACAGGACCAATACGCTCTTTAAATTCTTCATATTTTAAAGGTCTATTGTCTTTTGCAGACGGCAAACGAAAACCGTATTCCACAAGAGTATTTTTACGCGACGCATCTCCAGCATACATGCCTTGAAGTTGAGGCAATGTAACATGCGATTCATCAATAATAGTAAGAAAATCTGGAAGCAACCCCGAAAAAGAAGAATTACTGACCGCCATATGAGGAAAATAAGAAAGCAAAGTTTCTGGCGGTTCTCCTTCTTCCTTGCCAGACAAATGTCTAGAATAATTTTCAATACCATTACAATAACCAACTTCTTTTATCATTGCCAAATCATAATTGGTGCGACGCTTGATGCGTTCCCCTTCCAAAAGTTTCCCTTCTTTTTTAAATTTCTTTAATTGTATCTCTAATTCTTTTTTAATATTAACTAAAGCTTTTTTCTTTTTTTCATCTTCAGTAATAAAATGTTTAGCTGGGAAAATAAAAACATTTTTCTCTTGACTAATAATATGAGAAGAAATTGGATCAACTTTTGTTATTTTAGAAATCTCTCCACCGGATATTTCAACTTGGCACATAACAGTTTCTGAAACAGGCATAAATTCAACTTTGGATCCAAGAGAACGAAAACTACCCGGCGCAAGGTCTGCATTTGTGCGTTCAAAATGAATTTTGATTAAAGATTTCATTAAAGTCGTCCTATCCATCTTTTGTCCGACTTCTAATCTAAGATTAACTTTTTCATATTCTTCCGGAGAACCTAAACCATAAATACATGACACAGAAGCAACGATGATGACATCAGGGCGAGTAAGGAGAGCTTGGGTAGAAGCATGACGAAGCATATCTATTTCTTTATTAATAGAAGCATCCTTTTCAATATAAGTATCAGAAATTGGCATATAAGCCTCGGGTTGATAATAGTCATAATAAGAGACAAAATAATGCACAGCAGAATCAGGAAAAAATAATTTAAACTCCTGCGCAAGTTGAGCAGCAAGAGTTTTATTGTGCGCTATAACGAGAGTCGGTTTATTATATTGTGCTATCACATTCGCCATTGTAAAAGTCTTGCCTGTGCCCGTAGCGCCGAGAAGTGTCTGCTTTTTCATTCCCTTTTTTAAACCTTCCACTAATTTTAAAATAGCCACTGGTTGATCACCGCTTGGCTCCCAAGGTTTATTTAACTTGAAAATATTTGATTTTCTCCCCTCATTTTTAAGCATCAGCCTATACTATCACAATAGATAAATTTTTAAAAAACTAATTTGAAAAAATTATTAACTCACAAGATATATACTGGGGTCACCAAAAGTATCATAGGCTTTCATTATAATGTTATAAGCCAAAGCAGAGCTTACCATCGTAAATATTAAAAAGTAAACTAAAGTTAAATTGATTCGGTGCTTATTAAGCATTTAACTATTCTAACATCTTTCTTGATTTTTAGCCTTATTTCCTATATATTTGAGTAATTGCGCCCGTAGCTCAGTTGGTAGAGCAGATCCCTTTTAAGGATAAGGTCGTTGGTTCGATCCCAACCGGGCGCACAAAATTAAGAAAATCACCCTGCGGTGGTTTTTTTAATTTTGTGCGAAACAGAGTCTTATTTTTTTAGCAAAAAAAATGACAAGTTAGGGTCATGAAAATTTTGTTTTGACGAAAACAAAAGTTACAACCTATGATTTTGTATATCAAAAAAAATTCCTATTAGTATTAGACAAATAATACACAACCACGCAATAATTCCTAATACAACAAAAAATTTTACAAATTTATTAAGATTACTTTTATTTTTTTGAGAGACATTTTCATACCCGCCAAGTATACTAAACCACTTATCATTTTCAAATAAGTAACCTTCGGACTTTTTATAATATGCAAAACAATAGAGAGGAAAAACAATTAAACATGTTACAAAAAATTGAATTAATATTTGATTAGTACCAATATTATAATTATTTATATTTGTTAAAAAAATGCCAATGTATATAGAAACTAATATTATTAAAAAAGAAAGATGCCCTTGCCACGACACAGGCCATAACCAGCCCAACAAAGGCCAATTCCATGCACTCCTAATAAACCAGGCATTTTTATTGGCAAACTTTTTTTTGAAACGATAAGCCCAGACAGATACTCCTAGATAAATTAAAGCAAGTAAATATTGATTTAATATCATATATATTTATACTAGCATTTTTGCTTATATATGTATACAATATTAACTATAAATTAATAGATTAATTAATCAATAGTTACATTTATCACATCAATTCTTACATTTTTATCACCCAACAATATTGAAATGAAAACGATAATTTTTATTATTCTTGATCTTCTGCTTACTTTTTTTTCTACAATTTTCTTTATTAAAAAATATTCAATTAAATCTTAAAAAACCTCCAGTAAGAATTGTTCAAAAGCAGATTCGGCATCACGGCCTTTTTTGCGCGCTTCTGGTAAAAGATACGAGAGACGAGAAATAAAATCTTTAAGTTCTGTTTCAGAAAACTTACGAAAATCCTTTTTTATCAACATATCTTTCATCTTCCAAAAAAGAACACCAATGATTTCCTCCATCCCCACCTCTTTATCCATCGCTTGTTTAAAATAAATCCACATATTTAATTTATCTTTTTTCTCAAAAGCATTTGCTACTAAGAAATTATTAAATTTCTCTTTTTTCTCTTTTGGCAATTCAAAAATATTAAGCTGGAGTTTATTTTTTTCTATTTTTTTAAAAGAATCCAAT
>JBAWYA010000067.1:0-4633 GCA_037143815.1 bacterium
GTATTTTCTATATAATGCTAAATCATGCATAAAATGATTATACTACTTGGCGAAGAAAATTGTTAATTATTTTTTCTACTTGTGAAGAATTTTCAGTCTCCATTAATTTTATGCGAAGTTCTTTTGCTCCATCAAAACCATTTACATATGCTTTGAAATGCTTTTTCATAACATCAAAATTTTTATGTTTTGGTTCTAAAAGTTCTTCATTAAAAATCTTCGTATGTTCCACAAGCACTTTCAATTTCTCTTCTACTGGAATTTCCGTGCTAGGGTTCGATGAGAAAAACCAAGGATTGCCAAAAACTCCACGACCTATCATCACCCCATCACAACCATATTCCAAAGCTTTTTCTTTGGCTTCCTTCAAATCTTTTACATCACCATTACCAATAAGTAAAATAGGTTTGCCACTTTTTTCTATAAGTTTCTTTACTTTTTTAATATAATCCCATTTTGCTGGTACGAGAGATAATTCTTTTGTGGTTCGTAAATGAATCGTGAGAGCAGAAATATCTTCTTTTAATAATTCAGGTATCCAAGTGTCAATTTCGTCTTTACTAAAACCAATTCTCGTTTTCACTGATACTGGAATATGTTCTCCAGCAGATTGTATCCCCGCATGAACTGCTTGAATAATTTCTCTGGCAAGTTTTGGATTTTTAATCAAAGCGGACCCAGCTCCTTGATTTATTACTGATTTATCTGGGCAACCCATATTTACATCTATTCCATCAAAACCAAGACTGGCAATATACTGACAAGCTTTTTTCATGTTTTCTGGATTGGCACCAAAAACTTGCGCCACGATAGGTCTTTCATTTTCTGAGAATTTCAATATGTGTGCCAATTTTTTTCTAGCAAATTTATTACATAAGCCATCAGCTGCGACGAATTCAGTCCAAAAAACAACCTTGTTTTTGTTTTCTCTGTCTTTGCTATATTTCGCCAACATATGACGAAAAGCAATGTCAGTAACATCTGACATTGGTGCAAGACAGAAGAATGGTTTATCTAATTTTTCCCAAAAATTTTTCATAATTAAGTGTTCATCTAGGAGTATCTTTTATAAAACACGACATATCCGCCAGCTGGCGGATTGCTATGCTCGTCACTCAAGAAAATAATAAATGGGACTACCATTTTTATTTTCTAAGCTCCTGCGCAATGTTTTCTAAAAAATACTCCTAGATGAACTTGTAATATACCTTATTTGCAGGTCTTAAATCAATGTACAACAAAGAGTCGTATTTATTTTTAAAATCTGATTGCAAAGGTTCTGTAGTGAGCGCTGTTTGTAAATTTTCTGTAATTTTTTCAAAATCATAATCGGAATTAAAAATTATTTCTGGCCCCATTGATGCCGAAGACTTGGCAGAGAGGAAAACTTTCATATTTCCATTATTTTTTGTATAAAGAGCCACGGGCTTTAACCCAATACCTTCTATCGTTTGTTTAAATAAAACAAACTTTGCAAAGTCCGTAGGCAGTACACCATAGAATTTAAAAAATACTTCTTTTGAGAAAAATGGCGCATCATCAAAAATAAAACCTGTTTCATCCACAAAACTGCACTTTTCTTCTTTTGTGAGATCTATTGTTTCCCCACACCAAATATATTTAGGATCTTTTTCTAAAAGTGACACTTGTAATGTCTTATCGCTAGATATTGTAAATGCGACATCTTTTAATCTTTTAAAAGTTTCACTCAATTCATTTTTTATTTTATTTTTTGGGTAAAAGAATATATTGGTCTTTGGGAAAAACCATAAATAATTTCCTGAAATGTTTCTTTGAACAATTTCTTTTACTTTTTCAGTATCTATGGCTTTACTACCTGTTATTTCTATTCCAGAAATGTTCAAAAAAGGAGTATGAGAGATATAAGCTAAACTACCAAAAATTACCACAAATAAAAAAATAGAAAGTAAAATTTTACTCAAAACAATCCTGCGTCTTTTCTTTTTTAGTTCCAAAAGATGTGGAGAATTCAAAACATTTTTCCTCATATTGAGCTAATTTTAACATAGAAAAAATCTCTTTTACCCCTTGACTTTCTGCCTAAAATATGCTAATGTTATACCCGAGAAGCAAAGCTTGGACGAAAGTCCGGAAATCGTCACTTGGGTGATGGTTTCTCTTTGCTCTTTAACAAATCAAATAGAAACTACGGAAATACGGATATATGAAAACTAACTTAGTCGCGAGCCTCGTGCTCGCCGTTTCCATGTTGACCAGCTTAGCGGCTGGGAATCTCAACGTGGCAATCAACAACTACAACACCGAACCCGTTTTACCGGGTTCAATAAACAGATCAGTGTATGTCATTACGTTTGACGCGACGGGGATGGATGAAGACGTCAAGGTGACGTCTATCACGCCCAATCTGCAAACGCAGAACGGGTGCGAATCTGCCTTCATGGCCAACTGGTCCCTGTTTACTCAGGGTTATCAGATTGGTTCTATGGCATCAATGATCCCATTCACCTTCAACCTTGGCTCATCTTTTATTATCGCCAAGGGTTCGATAGAAACAGTCGCACTTCGGTGTGACATTCAATTCAGCGCTCACGGAGAGTTTTCGGTGAGCATAGATCAAGTTTCCGCTATCAGTATGGCAAGCGGAAATACAATCAAAGCCATACCGGTTGCGACGACCTTGATGGTTACCCAGATTCTTGGGTTGCCATCAATGGGACGCGGAGGACTCGACTTCTCAATCTCAAACGGTATCGGAAATTTCACTATCCATGGGATGTGGAACTACAGATATCAAATCGAGGAGTCCTTTGACCTCAAAAGCTGGCACGCCATTAGTGAAATCCTCACGGCTCCGCCAGCGAACGTCAGTTTACCAGTCGGTACGAACGCTCACGCGTTTTACCGATTTCAGGAATTCCTCCCAAGTAAACTGATCGTCAGCACTGACGCCTCGAGTCCTGTCTACCAAGTGGTATCGGCGGGGACAAAAGGCGTCATCGTAGGAGTTTACAAGTTTAGTGCTTTCTACGAAGACTTCAGTTTTAATCAAATCGGACTGAAGCTTACCCATGGAAAATCGGAAAGCATCACGACAGTAAGCATATGGGATGGGAACACACAAATTGGGTGGTCTGTTCCATTCATCAATGGAGTCGCAAGACTCTTTGCGGCGAACTTGCTCATCCCGAAAAACAGTGGCAAACGTTTAACAGTCAAAGCTGACTTGTCAAACATCGGAATCGGCGAAGCGGGAACTTCCGGTGATTTGATAAAAATCGACTGCGACACAGACAGTACACTAGGTCATGTGGGATCTTATTTCATCTCGACCTCAGGGGAAACCCACGTGGCAGGGATTAGGGTTTTCAAATCCCTCCCAATCATCACCCTGGAACCGCTTCCTTCGGGAAATTTGGTTTCTGGGGAACAAGCTCTACTGCGGTTCAGCATAGCAGCGGACAGCGCTGGTGATATCAGTATCGCTACACTCATGGCCAAAGTTGGTTGCGCTGGAGCAACAGTGGCTAATTGCAACATCTATCGTCTCGACGATAATTCCAAGCTCATGGCAACGAACAGCAACCCTGTTGCCCAAAGTTGGATGATCTTTTCTGTGAATGTGGAAAATGCTGATGGCGTGCAAACTCCATTACAAATTCCTGCGGGTGGTATTTACCACTTCGAGTTGCGGGGAACGGTCATACCAGACAGTGGGGCTACAACTTGGTATGTCACGACGAAATTAGTTGAAGACTATCCCTTCGCTAACCCCGATTTTATCATCGGGACATGGCAACAGGTTGTCAGTCAACAACCAATTTGGCCACCGGAAGATAGCGTCGCTATCGTTTGGTCGCCTGATAGTCTGGGCACACCGGGTCTCAACGATCCGGATTGGACCAACGGCTTCGGTCTGCGTTTCCCACCAGATGGGATACTCCAGATCAGAACAAATTAAGAACATCACGAAACCCCGTGCGCGCACCTCTGGTGCCCACGGGTTTTCTTTTTGCCAATTTTTTTAAAAAAATAATTTCTTAATGTATCATATATGATAGGTTAAGAAATTCAGTTCAGTATGATTATGAGGCAAGACCTCACAATTTCCTCACAATTTTTTTATTTAGTTATAAATTCTTTACCACCTATATACTTTCTCAAAACTTCTGGAATTTTTATGGAGCCATCGGTTTGTTGATAATTTTCAATAATCGCAATTAAGATCCTTCCTATTGCCACAACAGTAGCATCATTCATATGGACAGGTTCTATCTTGCCATCACTTCTCCTCACTCTAGTATTCAAACGACGTGATTGAAATCCGCCAGTGGAATCAGAACTATGTGTCTCTCTATATTTATTTTGTCCAGGCATCCAAGTTTCTATATCAATTTGTCTACTGTCTGGAAAACCCATATCACCAGTGCACACAGCAACCACTTGATAAGGAAGTTTCAAAAGTTGCAAAATATATTCTTGAATAGCAACGAGGAAATTTTGTTCTTGCATTGAATTTTCTGGCAATGAAAAAACCTCCATTTCTAATTTATCAAATTGATGCTGACGTAAAATCCCATTTGTATCTTTTCCTGCCGCTCCGGCTTCCCTTCTAAATGCAGTCGAATATCCGACATAACGAATCGGCAATTCC
>JBAWYA010000068.1:0-4621 GCA_037143815.1 bacterium
GTTCTTACTAAGACTGATGAAGAGAATGGCTAGAAAGTGGTTTGAGGATTATCAAAATCCCATCATTGACTAAAGTTTTGATGGGATTTTCCTTTTTAGTATTAAATACTTCTTAGAATACAATCCAAAGTTTAGAGTTTGTGTATATCGCAAATGATTATAATAATTATATAGACATAAATTTATATACAAAATATGCTTGAAATGATAGTATAAATAATATGATTTTAACTATACACGCTTTAACTGGAGCGACTTTAGCAACTCTGTTTCCAGATCATCCTGTATTGGGTTTTACTATTGGTTTTGCAAGTCATTTTGTTTTAGATGCCATTCCTCATTCAGATTACTCTCTTTCTAGTATGAAAAAAGATGGAAAAAATCCCATGAATAATGATATGGTTATAAATAAAGATTTTTATAAAGATTTATTTAAAATTGGTGTCGATGGTGTGTTGGGTTTTTTATTTTCATTTATATTGCTTGGAATACTTCATCAATATTCTATTTTTATAATCTTTTTGGGTGCTCTCGGTGGGATGATTCCAGATGCTTTGCAGTTTTGTTATTTTAAATGGAGACATGAACCTCTAAAAAGTTTACAACGATTTCATATTTGGGTTCATTCAAAAACAAACTTAGATGATAAACCGATTGCTGGGGCTTTATCTCAGATAATAGTGGAAGAATAAGTAATATTTAGCACCATTTACACTTTACTAAACGTATATATTATAGTAACGTAAATATGTTATGAAAAAGTTTATTTTATCATTATTTGTTATAGTATCTTTTGGATTTTATGTTTTTTCACAAAACAATGACAATTCTACTGTCAATTTGTTGACAAAAACAACCACCACAACTTCTAGTAGCAAAAAGAAGAGTTCTAATCCTATTGTAACTGTTCCTATTATATCTGTTCCTGTTGAAAATAATCCACAGAATAATCAAAAGCCAATCATAACTCCTATTATTGTTCAACCTAAAAAAACTGGAATATATAATGATGGCGAATATGTTGGTGATAGCGTTGATGCTTATTATGGTAACGTTCAAGTAAAAGCAATAATTTCAGGAGGAAAATTAACTGACATTCAATTTTTAGATTATCCTCAAGATAGAGGCACTTCAGTTAGGATTAATTCACGAGCATTACCTATTTTGAAGAAAGAAGCAATAAAAGCACAAAGTGCGAATGTGAATACTGTTTCTGGAGCATCGGAGACTAGCCCTGCTTTTATTAAATCATTGGCGTCAGCTTTAAATCAGGCAAAAGCTTAGAATATATAATGAAGCAATCTAGAACAATAATGGGAATGCCGGTAGTTGTCGAAGTTGTTGATTTAAATATAACTGAGGAAGTTTTTGAAGAAATTTTCAATTATTTAATTTCAATAGATGAAAGATTTAGTCCTTATAAAAAAACAAGCGAGGTGAGTTTGTATAATGAAGGAAAGATATCAAAAAAGAATTTGAGTGATGATATGAAGAAAGTTTTAGAACTTTCAGAAAAGACAAAAAAAGAAACTGACGGATTTTTTGATATTGAATATAATGGGCAGGTCAACCCTTCGGGGTTGGTAAAAGGTTGGGCTATTTATAATGCATCAGAAATTTTGCGCAAGAAAGGGTTTAGGAATTTTTATGTAGAAATTGCTGGTGATATTGAGATTTCTGGGTTAAATAATGATGGGGAAAAATGGATTATCGGAATTCGTAATCCATTTAATAAAAAAGAAAATGTAAAAGTGTTATATTTAAGTGATGTCGGTATTGCTACTTCTGGCACTTATGAAAGAGGAAAGCATATTTACAATCCTAAAGAAAAAAGAGAAGCGGATGAAATTGAAAGTTTAACAGTGATTGGGCCGAATGTTTACGAAGTGGATCGTTTTGTTACAGCTTGTTTCGCTATGGGAATAGAAGGTATTAATTTTATTGAGAGATTGGATGGTTTTGAGGGGTATATGATAGACCATCAAGGCATTGCGACTTTTACAAGTAATTTTGAAAAATACACTAGATGATATGAGATTTTTATTAAAACATATTGATAATTTTTTAAATAAAATAACTATGTACAAGGTGGTGCTTTACTATCTTGTGGTTCTTTGGGTGGTGGCATTTATTTTCTCTCTTTTGGGAGTTTTATCTTACACACCTTTTTCAATGATAATGTCTTTAGTCATTCTGCTTGTTATTTCTTATGCTACCAATACTATATTTTCTTATGTTTTTAAAGTTCCTGCCAATGTTGAATCAATTTATATTTCTGTTTTTATTTTGGCATTGATTATTACTCCAGCTCTTACTTCCACTGAGTATATTTTCTTGGGCTGGGCGGGGATTTTATCTATGTCCTCGAAATATATTTTTGCAATAAAACATAAACATATTTTCAATCCAGTTGGTTTTGCTGTAGCGATTACTGCTTTTTTTATTTATCAAAATGCGAGTTGGTGGATAGGGACACTTATTATGACGCCTTTTGTTTTGATCGGTGGATTGATGGTTGTGCGAAAAATTAGAAGGACGGATCTTGCTCTTAGTTTCTTTATTGTTGCACTTGTTTCTATTGTTACATTGAGTTTGCTTAAAGGGGGTAATGCATATGTCACTTTAAGTAAGGCTTTATTTTATTCACCACTTTTGTTTTTTACTTTTATAATGATTACTGAGCCTCTAACAACACCGTCCTCTAGAATTCTTAGGATTTTGTATGGTATATTTGTTGGATTTTTATTTGCTCCGCAAGTGCATATTGGAACATTGTATTCTACACCAGAACTCTCGTTATTATTGGGAAATATTTTTTCTTATCTAGTTGGTTCAAAAAAAAGATTAACTCTAAAATTTAAATATGCAAGACAACTGGCGCCAGATACTGGGGAATTTGTTTTTGAATCTGATATGCCTATTTCATTCAAGCCCGGACAATATTTGGAATGGACTTTAGGGCATAATAAAGTAGATCTTCGAGGCAATAGGCGTTATTTTACTATTGCTTCTTCACCCACAGAAAAGGATATTCTTTTGGGAGTTAAGTTTTACGAAAAGCCAAGCAGTTTTAAAATAGCATTAGCTGAAATGAATAAAGGAGATATAGTGATTGCCTCCCAACTTTCTGGAGATTTTGTATTACCCAGAAACAAGAAAAAGAAATTGGTTTTTATTGCTGGAGGTATTGGTGTTACTCCTTTTAGGAGCATGATTAAATATTTAATTGATACCAGAGAGAAAAGGGATATTGTTTTAATTTACGCAAATAAAACAGAAGAAGATATTGCTTATAAAAATATTTTAGATTTAGCAGTTGAGATTTTAGATTTGAGAGTAATCTACGTAGTTTCTGACTTAAAAGATAAGACAAAACAATGGACTGGTAAAATGGGCTATGTTAATGAGAAAATAATTCAAGAAGAAATAAAAGATTTTTCCGAAAGAACTTTCTATATTTCTGGTCCTTCTTCCATGGTTTCTGGTGTAAAACAAACAATCAAAAATCTAGGTGTTGGCGGTAGTAACATAAAGACTGACTTTTTTCCTGGATTTGCATAGATAATTTATTTTAGGTATAATAAATTATCTAACCAATAAAGATACTGTATGATTATTATGTCTAATGTATTATTTATATATGAAGTTGCTTTTTAGAAAGCCTATAGTTATTTTTTTCTCATTATATTTTTTTGCAATTTTATGTTGGGATGTATTATTGTTTTTAAATCCAGATAAAACAACACTATCGAATTATTTGTTTAATGCAGGCTACGGATTGATTTATTTTTTCACAGGCATCCTTGGTATTGTCTATGCGAAACAACTTGGGTTTAAAAGTATTTTTGGCAAAGCTTTTATTTTTTTAGGAGGAGGTCTCATATCTTATGCTATTGCTCAATTTATTTGGGTTTTTTATAACATATTTTTAGTCACAGAAGTTCCTTTTACATCTATTGCTGATGTTTTTTTTCTTTTATTTTTTCCTTTAGTATTTTTTGCTTTTATTTTATTTTTTAATATTTTCAAACAATCTATCACAAAACGAATAATAGTTCAGTTTATGTTTCTCGTGCCGATAGTATTCATCTTTTGTATAACAATTCTTTTTAAATTTGAAATTTTTTCCAATTTGTCGTTTTGGCAGAATGTTTTAAATAATATTTATCCTATTGGTGATACTTTGTTGTTGTGTTTTATTTTAATGATATTACGTATTTCTGGTGGATATTTTAGAAGCACTATGTCACTTTTTGCTCTTGCAGGATTAGTCCAATTAGTTTCTGATTTTATTTTTACTTATCGTGATATTAACAAAATATATTGGAATGGTGATATTGCAGATTTATCTTTTGCGGTTACTTCCTTTTTATTCTTATTAAGCTTTGTTTATTTTATGGAAAAAATGGTGGATATAAAGTCTTGATTAGTAGCTTTGTAAGGTATTAACAGCTAACATGATATAATTTTATTATGCGAGATAAAATAATTTTAAATAGGGGATTTGTTGGACTTTTGGCGCTTTTGATTGGAGTTGCCATTATTGCTTTTCTTATAATTAGAACTGATTTATTTTCAGGACAGAAAGATGGAAAAAATATGATTCAGAAAAATCAGGATT
>JBAWYA010000069.1:0-4589 GCA_037143815.1 bacterium
CAAAAACACCTAAAAAGAAAATAACATCTGGAATTTTGTTTATTGATGCAACATTCAATAACACTAAAGTTCTTTTTGGAGATAAATTGGGAAATACATTATTTTGGTCAAGTGCTGGATCTTTGGGTTTTAGAGGAGCAAAAAAAGGTACTCCATTTGCAGCTTCTAAGGTGGGAGATTTGATTGGTAGCAAAGCTGCAGCTCTTGGAGTTAAAGATTCTAGTGTTGTGGTTTTAGGAGTTGGATCTGGTCGTGAGCCTGCCATTAGAGCATTTATGGCTCATGGAATAGAAATTACCTCCATAGAAGATGCGACACCCGTACCTCATAATGGACCAAAAGCAAAGAAGCCAAGACGAGTATAATTATTAATTAGGTACTAGTGATTAGAGTTACTAGAATCTAGAATCTAAAAACTAATTTATTATGATAAGTAAACCGAAATTTAAAATTTGCAGAAGATTAGGTCCAGGAGTGTATGATAAATGTCAGACTTCTAAATTTGTGGCTGCATCTGCCAAGGGTGGTTCTATTTTAGGAAAACGCCCAAAGGCTCTTTCTGAATACGGAACACAACTTATTGAAAAGCAAAAAATAAGATTTTCATATGGTATAAATGAACGCCAACTTTCAAATCATGTTAAAAAAGCTATTCTTTCAAAGGGTGCTGGGGCAACAGAAAAGCTGTATGAAGGATTAGAGCTTCGTCTTGATAATGCAGTTTATAGAATGGGTCTTGGTAGTAGTAGACGTGCTACTAGACAAATGGTTTCTCATGGACATTTTATTGTAAATGATAAAAGGGTTACTATTCCATCTTATGAATTAAAATCCGGAGATATTATAAAAATTCGTGAAGGATCAAAAACAAAGAAAATTTTTAATAATATAGTCGAAAAAATTAAAGATTATAATCCTCCAACATGGGTAACATTTAATGTTGCTACAATGGAGGGTAAAATTTTAGATAAACCAAAAAACACGGAAAGTTTCCTTGATTTAAATGCCGTGCTTGAGTTTTATAGTCGTTAAATTTATTATTAGAAAATTTCTGCTAGAGCAATCTTATGGCAGAAAAATTAGAAGCTAATTTTTTTAAAAAATATGTCTGAATATAAAATAGATATGCCTTCAAAACCTCGTGTCGTTTTAGAAGAGGCAAATAAGGGAGTCTTTGAGATAGATGGCTTATATCCAGGGTATGGTCATACATTGGGAAATAGTTTAAGAAGAATTATTCTTTCTTCTCTACCAGGTGCTAGTGTAACTTCAATTAAGATTGAAGGTGTAAATCATGAATTTCAGACACTCGACGGAATCAAAGAGGATGTAATTGTAATGATTTTAAATATAAAGAAAATTCGTTTTAAGATGATATCTGATGAACCTCAAATGATCACACTTTCAATTAAAGGTCCAAAAGAAGTCACAGCAGCAGATATAGAAGTTGGTGGACAAGTAGAGATTTTAAATCCCGAACTTCACATTGTAGAAGTTACAGGTAAAGTTAATTTAAATATTGAAATGAAAATTGAAAAAGGTCTTGGATTTATTTCAAAAGAAATTTTTCAAAAAGAAAAAGTTGATGTTGGCACAATTGCCGTTGATGCTATTTTTACTCCTGTTCGTAGAGTTTCTTATGAAGTTGAAAATATGCGTGTTGGTGACAAGACAAACCACAATCGTTTAAGAATTTCAATTGAAACAGATGGCACATTGACTCCACGAGAGGCGCTTTCTAGATCTATTGAGATTATGATTGAACAATTAAAAGCCATTGTTGATTTTAAAGAAAAAGAAGAAGTAAAAGTAGAAAAAAAAGTAGTTAAAGAAAGTGAAGATGAAAAAGTAGAAGAGAAAGAGGGGGCAGATTTTGCTGATGTTTTAAAAACCAGAACTGACAGTTTAGAACTTTCCACTAGAACATTAAATGCTCTTACTTCTGCAAATATTCGCACATTAGGAGGTTTGGCAAGAAAAAAGAGAGAAGATTTGCTTGAGGTTGAAGGCATAGGTGAGAAAGGAATTTCTGAGATCAAGAAAGTTCTTGGAAAATTTGGCCTTAATTTAAAAGAGTAATTTTGAGCTATGGGCTAATAACCTTTAGTATAAAAAGAATAAAATATGAGACACGGTAATAATAAAAGAAAATTTGGTAAAGTTAGGAAAGTCAGAAATGCCTTGATGAATTCTTTGGCGTTAAATTTGATAGTACGTGAAAAAATAAAGACAACAGAACCAAAAGCAAAAGAATTACGTCCTTTTATTGAAAAGCTTGTGACTGGTGCAAAGCGTGGTGATATTGCTACTCGTCGTTTGATAATTTCTAAACTTTCAAATAGACGTCCTGAGGTTAAGAAACTTTTTGAAGTTATTGCACCAAAATATAAAAATACAAAAGGAGGATATACAAGAATATTAAAATTAGGAGCCAGAAAGTCAGATGGTTCAAAAATGGCGATAATAGAATTTGTTTAATTTTGTCCAATAGTTTAGTATAAAAATACAATGAAAAAAGAAGAAAAAACAATTAAAAAAACTGAGAGTAAGATAATAGATGCCACAGAAAGGACATTGGGTAGAGTGTCTTCAGAAGTTGCTATGTCTTTGATGGGTAAAACAAAACCAACTTTCGAACGTAATATCTATTGTGGTATGCCTGTAAAAGTTATTAATGCGTCAAAACTCAGTATTACTCCAAAGAAACTAGAAAGTATTTATCATACTAGATATTCAGGTATTCCTGGTGGACTTCGTATTTTGAAGGGCACAGAGACAGCTGACAAAAAAGGATTAAAAGAATTGATAAAGCTTGCAGTTTACAAAATGTTGCCACCAAATAAATTACGACGAACAATGATGAAAAATTTAAAGATACAAGATTAATATTATTTTATGGATAAAGAAACAACAATAGAAAAATCAAAAGAGACATACATTGAAGCAATAGGAAGAAGAAAAACTTCTACTGCTAGAGTTCGTATTATAGAGTCTAGTAAGGCAAGTTTTATTGTAAACGAAAAAGACGTTAAGGAATATTTTAAAACCGAAGGAGAGCGTCGTTTGGTTCTAGATCCAATGATAAAAGGTCAGAAAACCGGAGAAGGGAAGGTGGCCTTAAAATGGAATGTAGAAGCTCATGTGAAAGGTGGTGGGGTTCACAGTCAAGCAGAAGCAATACGACATGGACTTTCTCGCGCTCTAGCTATTTTTAATCCAGAAACTCGTGGTAGTTTAAAGGATTTAGGATTTTTGAAACGTGATCCGAGAGCAAAAGAAAGAAGAAAATTCGGACTCAAGAAAGCTCGTAAAGCTCCGCAATGGAGTAAACGATAATTTATTATCGTTTACTGAGGTTCGCGAAGCGAAATTGCTGATGTGAGCGTAGTGAACAGGCAATAACGGGATAACCGTTGATTTATTACTGTGTGTGCAAACGTTAAAATAGGCTATTTAAGGGGTATTTTTTTGTGCTAGTATTTAAATATGAAAAATATACTTGTATTAACTTTAATTGTAAGCATTTTTTTGCCGGCTGTGGTATTTGCCTCTACTTTTAAAATTATTTCAAAACCAAATATCAAAACTATAAATGCAATAAAAAATAAAAATTTTGAACTATTACAATCATCTTCTCAAATAAATTTTGGAGAAGCTCTCGATATGGCAAATTACGTGTCTGGTATAACCAAAATCAGACCAGCTTTTTTACTTTCAATATTACAAGAAGAACTTTCATTAGAGAAATTTGATATGTGTTATCTGACAGATTTGAAAACTGGTGATGGTGTCAGGGTTACTGATAATTTAATAAAACCGAAGACGATGCATCCGACTAGAGATGTGCCACCTTTTATAAAAATTATGAAAGAACTAGGAAGAGATCCATTAAAGACATTAATCACTTGTCCGATGAGTTTTGGGTATGGTGGAGCAATGGGGCCAGCAGATTTTATTCCTTCGACGTGGGTATTGTATAAAAAACAAATAGAGAAGATTACAAAAAAGCCGGCTGATCCTTGGAATACAAAGGATGCTTTTTTAGCAGCAGGACTATTCTTGCGAGATGCAGGAGCAAAATCTAAAACTTACTCTGGAGAATGGAAGGCAGCAATGATATATTTTTCTGGTTCTGCCAAGTCCCCCCACACTTTTTATGCAGATGGTGCTATGAAAATTGCAGAAAAAATTCAAAAAGACATTGATATAATTGAGAAAAAATAGATTGGCAGGAAATAGTATTTTATGCTAAAGTAGAAATATGTCTGATGAAAATGATAAAAAAAATGATGTGCAACCTGAAGTTGGTGAATTAAAAGCCGAAGTTGACTCTTCTGAGGTTGTTGAGTTTGAATTTAATGAAGATGGTGAGGAAGATCTGAAAAAAACTCTCAAGAAACTCAGAGAGGATTTGAAAGTATGCAAAAAAGAAAAGGAAGAGTATTTGACTGGCTGGCAAAAAGAGCGGGCTGAATTTGCAAATTATAAAAAAGGTGAAGATGATCGAAAAACGATGTTTTCAGAATCAATGCGTGAAAGAATATTAACTAGATTTTTGACTGTAATAGATAGTTTTAATATGGCTTTTG
>JBAWYA010000070.1:0-4572 GCA_037143815.1 bacterium
ATTTAAATTTAAAAAAGCGGGCGGAAGCTTTTGATAAGATGGTTTCTGAAATAAACCCTAGTTTTTTCTTTGTGCCAGTAGAAAAAAGTAGAAAAAAGATTATTTCTGAATTTTCAAAGACCAAGCTTTACAGTAAAGAATTTATAAAAAGTTTAGAAAAAAGTCTCAAGCGTTCCTCTTTTTTCACTAAATAAAATGAATGTTTTTCCTATACACAAGGATATAGTAACGTATTTAGAAAAACATAATTTAGAGAAAAAATTTTTTAAGCAACTGAATCTGTTTCTAATGGATATTTCTTATCCGAGTCTTGGGGTTGCACTTTTAGAACCTAAATATTTAAAATTTTGGAGTTTCAGAGTAGATAAAAAATATAGAGCAATTTTTATTTTCCGTGAAAGTGATATAGTTGAAATTTTAGATGTGAATAATCATTATAAGTAATTTATGAAAAAATAGTCTATGTCTAAATTTGAAGTTTACAGGCGGGTTCTTCCTAGCATTCCGCCTATTGTTGTCCGCAATGTGTTTCTTTTAGTTAACATTGTTATTTTTTGTGTTGTTATTTTGCTTTTTATTTTTGGGAGCAAACAAGCGGCATTATTTTTAGGCGCAGTGTTTTTTATAAATACGGCTATTTCCATTTCTCAAGATATTCACGCGCGAATACTTTTAGAAAGATTGCAAATGCTAACTGCTTTGCGAGTTCTTCGTATCAATAAAGACCCACGCCAAGGCGGGGCAGGCAATACTGAGACTTCTATTTTAGCGGAAGAAATAAAAAAAGGTGATTTACTAAAATTAAAATTAGGAGATCAAACGCCATGCGAAGGAATATTATCTTCTGTAAATAATTTGGAAATATCTGAAGCATTAGTCACAGGTGAATCTGATTCTTTTTCAAAACAAGAAGGGGATAAGATTATTGCTGGAGCAATTGTGACTTCTGGTTCTGGTATTATGGAATCTCAAGGTCTTTTCAAAGACAGTCGTCTTTCTCTTATTGCTGGAGAAGTTCAAAAATACGCAGCGAGTCCGAGCTCTATACAGATGGCAATAAATACAGTTATAAAATATGCTGGTTTTGTTCTTGTGGCAGTACTTTTGTTTGTGGTAGCACGCGGAATTCTTTTACATTCTCCTCGATTAGAAATGGTAACAAATGCTGGCGCTCTCGCTAGTACAATAGTTCCACAAGGGTTGGTGGTAGTCATTACTCTTTTGTTTGCCATAGGTGCTGCTTCTTATTCAAGACGTAATGTACTTTTTCAAGAAATAAATGCGACCGAAAAATTGGGACGCATAAAAAATCTTTGCATAGATAAGACTGGCACGTTGACGGATAATGTTTTAGTGGTAGAAGATATGCATGTTTTTCAGGATTCTTTACCAGCGGATGCATATTCTCTAATAAATTCATATATTATTGGTTCAGGTGATTCGTCTCAAACTTTTCTGGCTGTAAAAAAATATATTGATGGTAAAAATTTAAATAATAATAGTAATGTGAAAATTATAAATGCTCTTCCTTTTTCTTCTTGGCGAAGATACGGGGCAGTAGAAATACAAGAGGGTGATGTGTCACAGACGATTTTTGTAGGCGCGTCAGATATTTTTATTTCTAAAATTTCAGATACTGAAGAACAAAAATGGTTGAGAGATATAACTTTTGAAAATGCAAAAGAAGGAAAAAGAGTTCTATGTATTGTCAATGCAAAGGGGACTGGATTTTCAAAAGACTTTTCTGGTCAATGTTTTTCTATAGTATCTGTGTTTGTTTTTCGTCACAATTTACGACAAGGTATAAAAGAAGCGATAGAATTTTTCCAAAATAGAGGAATAAAGATACGAGTGATTTCTGGTGACAATCCAAATACTGTACGAGCTGTTGCTTTCAGCGTTGGCATAAAAGGTGCTGATGATGTCATAAGTGGGGAAACCATAAAAGGCTGGAGTGATAAAGATTTTGAAATATATACTAATAAGTACACTATATTTGCGCAAATTTTACCGGAACAAAAAGTGAGGCTCATTGAAGAATTTAAAAAAGATGGTTTTACTGCGATGGTCGGGGACGGAGTAAATGATGCTCTTGCGATTAAAAAAGCGGATATAGGTATTGCCATGTTTGATGGAGTGCCTGTTACACGACAGTTGGCTGATGTTATTTTGATGACAAACAGTTTTTCTGATTTGCCTGGAGCATTAGAAGTTGCTGATCATTTTATTCGAAGTATAGAAATAAATTCAGGCGTGTATATAAATATGAGTTTAGTTGGGTTATTCTTTTTTATAATTATAAGCATTTTCGGGTATTCATATCCTATTACTCCGCTTAATATTACTTTTATAAATTATTTTACAGTTGGATTTTCTGGGATTCTGATTTCATATTGGGCATTGCGTCCTTCTGGTAAAGTATTACCTGCAGACAATAGATCATTTTTAAAAAGAGTTATGCCACTTGTTATTGTCTGTGCCATTGTAGAAGCCATTGGTATGGCATTAGTGTTTATGTTGAGTCCGCAGTATCTAAAAATTGCTCCATCAAACACTCTTGTTGGATTAGCTTATATTTTATTTGGTTTCCTGTTTTTGATTTTTGCCACCAAGGTGTATTGTGATTTTTTGACTAAAAAAGAAAAATTGCAGATCTTTCTGCTTGGAGTATTTCAAATTATTGTAATGGTTATAGTTCTTCAGATCCCTATTGTTATTCAATTCTTTAATATTACTCTTCCATTTCCAACTATTGATTTTGCCATTAAAGCTGTTTTGGTCTTTCTAGTATGTGGTGCTGTACAATATTTCATAGTAAAAAAGTTTTTCGAGAAGAAGAAAAATTAGTGGGCGATTGTGAATGCTATAACTTTTCTCGCTCCATTTTGTTTTAATATTTTTTTTGCTTCAGCCAATGTGGCTCCGGTGGTAGTGATGTCATCTATTAGAATTATATTTTTATTTTTTATTAATTCTGCATTTTTTATGGCAAATGAGCCTATGATGTTTTTCAATCTTTCACTTCTGTTATGAATGCGTGCTTGGTGTTCTGTTTCTTTTGGTTTTATTAAAATATTATTTTCCAATTTCATATCTACGCCATGACGTAGATTATTTATTTTTATGATTTCTTTGCAGATTAATTCACTTTGATTATATCCTCTTTCTCTGTGTCTTTTATTTGATAAAGGAATTGGGATCAAGAGTGGAGCGTGGAAATTTTCCATTACACTTAATTCTGAAAGTTCTTCTATAATTTTCTCATATAAAATTTCAGCAAAAACATTTGCCAATCTTTTCTTGCCTTTATATTTAAAAACCAGAAGTGCATTTTTTATAGGTGGATGACGATAATCATAGAGAGGAAAAATCCATTTTGCAGTTTCGCGTTCTGCTATGGGAGAGTCTGAAAGACATTTAATACATAAATCTGTGCCAAGATGACCACAAGTGATGCATTTCACTGGGAAAATTATATCTAATATTGTGTTAAAAAATCCCATTTATGATATAATATTAGCACGAATGGACAATCCTTTTACAAAAATACTTTCAGACATAGGTGGCCTTATAAAAGGTTCAGGAAATAGCGCTGTGGGTATTGATATTGGCTCTTCTGCTATTAAAGTAGTTGAGATCAAAAACAATGGTGGCAAAATAATGCTTGAAACTTATGGAGCGATAGCTTTGGGTCCTTACGATGCCCTTGATGTTGGACGTGTCACAAATCTTTCAATTGAAAAAATCGGTGAAGCTACAAGAGAGGTTTTAAAACAATCAGGAGTAGTTAATATTTCTTCAGGAGCTTTTTCTATTCCCATACAATCAAGTTTGATTTTTACTGTTGAGTTGCCGACTTCCATAAAAGAAAGTCAAATGTCGACAGTCATCCCCACAGAAGCTCGTAAATATATTCCAGTACCTATTACAGAAGTCTCTCTCGATTATTTTATATTACCTAAAAAAGAATCTTCTTTTGAAGAGATGAATACCATCACTGGTAATTTAAATATTCCACAAAAAATAGTAGAAAAAACAAATGTGCTAGTTGTTGCGACACAAAATGATGCAATTTCCAGATATCGATCTATTGTTTCACAATGTCAGTTGACGGCTTCTTTTTTTGAAATTGAGATTTTTTCTTCTATTAGATCAAATCTTGAGCATGAGCTTTCCCCTATATTATTAATAGATTTAGGAGCTTCACGCACCAAACTTTCAATAATAGAATTTGGTATGGTAAAAAGTTATCACACCATAGACAGAGGAGGAGCTGATATCACTGATTCTATTTCCAAGTCTTTAAGTATTTCTTTTAGTGAAGCAGAAAAGATGAAGAAGGATTTTGGTCTTTTTGGGGATCCATTGGAAAAAAGTTTAGCTGACATTATAAAGATTCATATTGATTATATTTTTTCTGAAACAAACAATGTATTGTTGGAGTACGAAAAGAGATATAGTAGAATTATAAGTAAGGTTATATTTACAGGTGGGGGATCCCTTTTGAAGGGCTTACCAGAAGTGGCAGTGAGTAATTTTAGAGCAGAGATAGAGATAGGTCATCCGTTTAAT
>JBAWYA010000071.1:0-4555 GCA_037143815.1 bacterium
AGTTTAAAGTTTCAAGTTAAAATACAAAGAGTGAGTTTTATTTTAAATTATTTAATAATATAATTCATATCTTACCCTTTATTTACTTCGATTATTACCCAGTTCTCTGTCGAGTTTTTGAAAATATTCTTGTATTAACTTTTCTCTTTCCTCTGGGCTTATTTCTGCTTCTGCATATGCAAGATATAGTTCTAAGCCGATTATTTTATTTTTAAGAGCTTCAAACCAAGGTGCCTCTTTTAAAATTTTACCTTCTTTTATAAATCTCAAGATAGTTGATATTCGATCTGCAGCAAATGCAGCATCTGTTTTATTTTCACTCATAATTTCTCTAAGAAGAAAATCGCCACTACTATCTAACATATATCCTATTTCAAATGCATATACTGTTTTCCCAGCTTCGTTATCAAATATAAGAAATGGCGTTATTAACTTAATTGCATTTTCCCAATAGTTCGTTTTTTTCTCTTGCCTTATGCTTTTCTTTTTTTCTGGTTCCAATCTTTCTCTCATTTCTTATTTATTATCTCTTCTAAAAGTTTTTTCACTAAATCTTCTTGTGGCATTTGTCCAAGTTGACCGGCGTCGCGAGATTCGAGAGTCACTTTTTTTGCTTCTATTTCTTTATCACCTATTACTATCCAATAGGGGAGTTTGTTGTTTTTAGCATCGCGAACTTTGGTGCCGAGGTTCAAATCAGCGTCATCAAATTCTGCGCGAATATTGTTTTCTTTTAACAATTCAAAAACTTGTTTTGCGTATTCATTATGACTTGCACGAACAGGTATGACTTTTACTTGTATAGGTGAGAGCCAAAGAGGGAAATTACCTGCATAGTGTTCAACCAAAAATCCTATGAATCTTTCGTGAGTTCCAAGTGGTGCACGATGTATTATAAATGGTGTTTTTTTGGATCCATCTTTATCTGTGTATTCTAATTTAAATCTTTTTCCCATATACAGGTCTAGCTGATTGGTAGAAGCAGTAAAAGATCTACCTATTGAGGAGTAGATTTGGAAATCCATTTTTGGTCCATAAAATGCAGCACCTTCATTTACTATTTTGAATGGTACTCCAGAGATTTCCATTGCTTTTATTGTCATTTCTTCTGCCATTTTCCAATCTTTTTCTTCTCCGTGGTATTTGTCTAATTTTTTTGGATCTCTTAAGGCAAGTTCCATTTCATATTTTTCTATACCTAGCACTTTGTAATAATATTCGTGTAACTTTATAACATCCACGAATTCATTGATTGCTTGTTCTTGTGTTGTGTATATATGAGCATCATTCATTTGCATTCCACGGACTCTCATCATTCCAAAAAGACTTCCAGAATCTTCATATCTGTGGCACCATCCATATTCTGCCAATCGTAGAGGTAATTCTTTATAACTTCTAGGAAGTGCAGAAAATACCTTATGGTGAAAAGGGCAGTTCATCGGTTTTATGTAATAATTTTCTTCTTCGATACAGATAGGGGCATACATACTTTCTTTATACATAGGTAAGTGTCCTGATGTGTAAAATAAGTTTTCTTTGGTGATTATTGGTGTGGTGACTCTTTGATAATTCCATTTTCTTTCAGTTTCTTTTGCCCAATTTTCTAATTCTTCTTTAATTATATTTCCTTTTGGTAGCCAAATAGGAAGACCTTTTCCAATTTCTTCATCAAAAGTAAATAGTTCAAGTTTTTTACCTAACTCTCGATGATCTCTTTTTTCAGCCTCTATGCGTTGTGTTAGATAAACATTGAGTTCTTCTTTTGTTTCAAAAGCGAGGCCATAAATTCTTGTGAGCATTTTATTTTTCTCATTTCCACGCCAATATGCCCCAGCTACGCGGTCTAGCTTAAAAGATTCAGGATCTATTTCTTGCGCTGGATGTTCTAAATGTCCTCCACGGCATAAATCTGTGAATCCTCCACAAGTATAAGCGGTGATTTTTTCTCCGCGTTCTGCTATTTCATTTATTAATTCAATTTTGTATTCGTTCTTAAAGAATTTTAATGCTTCATCTTTGCTTAGTTCTTTGTGTTCCCAATCTGTCCATTTTTGAAGCTTTTTTCGCATTTTGTCTTCAATTTTTTTCAAATCTGAGTCAGTTACTTTGTCATCACCGAAATCAATATCATAATAGAAGCCATTTTCTATAGCTGGTCCTAACGTTAGCTTTATTTTGTCGAATTTGTATATTTCTCCAACTGCTGCAGCTAGTAGGTGGGCTAGGGTGTGCCTCATATTGCTTAATTTATCAACTTTTTCCATTTTGGTATCATAACATATTATTTTGTATTTAAAAATTGCTTTTTCATTAGAATATGTTAGGATAAAAGCATTATGGTAGTAAGAATGAGAAGTACAAAATCACATACAGGCAACAGGCGTTCTCACCATGCCTTGGAGAGTACGAGTTTTTCTAAATGCGAAAACTGTAAATCTCTTAAAAGACGTCACACAGTTTGTTCATCTTGTGGTTTCTATCGTGGGAAAAAGGTTTTGGATTTAATTAAAAAGACAGAAAAGAAGCAAAAGAAAGAAAAGGCTAAAAAGGCCGAAGCAAAGAGCTAGTTTATAAAGTAGAAAGTTATAAAGTTTGTAAAGTTGAAAGAATTTTTTAACTTTATGAACTCTGCAACTTTGAACTAATGTATGGCAAATAGGCATCTTTCAAGATCAATAGTGCTTCAGACACTTTTCGAGTGGGACTTCTTACCTATTAAAGATAAAAATATAAATTCTAAGAGCGAGTATATTAAAAATATTTTAGATAGAAATTTAAAAGAATTTGCTCCAGGGCTTGAGGACAACAGTTTTGTTCTGACACTTTTAGATGAAGTGTTAAAGAAACATGTCATGATCGATGAGATCATAGAAGCCTCTGCGCCTGATTGGCCAATAGATAAAATTTCTGTTGTTGATAGAAATATTCTTCGAATTGGATTGACTGAGCTTTTATTCGGCGATAGGAATCAAGTGCCACCAAAGGTGGCTATTAATGAAGCCATAGAATTGGCAAAAACTTTTGGTGGGGAGAATTCTGGTAAATTTGTGAATGGTGTGCTCGGTGCTGTTTATAAAGAAATAGGAGAGCCAGACAAAGAACATCAAAAAAGTTCAGAAAAGTATAAAAATGATGTTTCTCAAAAAGAAGGTAAAGAGGTGGATATTAGTAAATTACCAATTGAAAGTTTGGGAGGTGCATTAGTTTATACAAAAAAGGATGGTAATATTTTATTTGCATTTGTGCATGATGTGTTTGGTTATTGGACTTTATCAAAAGGTAAAGTCGAAGTGCCTGATACTTTAGAGAAAAGTGCTCTAAAGGCTATTAAAAAAGAAATCGGGCTAGATATCAAAATAGAAGAGGAGCTTGGGATAAATGAATATGTTGCGACACACCCAGAGAAAGGTAAAAGTTTAAAGAAAGTTGTATATTTTTTAGCGTCTAGTGAATATAAGGAATTGGTTTTAGAAAAGTCTGGTGGGCTCGATGGTGCTAGATGGTTTGATATGAACGAAGTTTCAGAACTTAGAATTTATAATGACATCATCCCACTTATTATAAAGGCTGTTAATATTATAAGCTCCGACGTAAAGTCGGAGTCCCGACCTAAAAGCGTCGGGATAAAAAATAGTAAATAATATGATTCAATTTTCAAATTTTGAGAAAAAAACAAAAATAATTTTTAAGAACAAAAATTTGCTAGAACAAGCCTTTATTCATCGTTCTTATATAAATGAAAATCCTTCTACTAAATTGTCTCACAATGAACGTTTGGAGTTTTTGGGTGATGCTGTATTGGAATTGGTTGTCACAGATTTTCTTTATAAAAAATATCCTAGTTATACAGAAGGCGAGTTGACTGCTTTACGTTCAGCTCTGGTGAATGCGGTTATAATTTCTGAAGTTGCTAGTGACCTCGGTATGAATGATTATTTGCTTTTATCAAAAGGTGAAGCAAAAGATAATGGAAAAGCTCGATCGTATATTTTGGCAAATACATATGAAGCGTATATTGGTGCTTTGTATTTAGACCAAGGCATAGAGATGGTAGATAAATTTGTGCATAAAACTATTTTACCTAAAACAGAGGAAATAGTTTCAAAAAAGCTTTGGCGTGATGCAAAATCTTTAGTTCAAGAAAAAGCGCAAGAATTTGTGAATGTTACACCGGCTTATAAAGTTTTGCATGAATCTGGTCCGGATCATGATAGGAATTTTACAGTTGGTATTTTCTTTGGCCCTGATTTGATAGCAGAAGGTAAGGGACAATCTAAACAAAAAGCGGAACAAAAAGCAGCTGAATCTGCATTGAAAGTAAAAAATTGGTTAGACTAAAAAACAAATGCAAAATAAAAAATGCCAAAATTGCAAAAAAGATTTTACGATAGAATCTGAAGATTTTAATTTTTACGAAAAAATGAAAGTGCCAGCGCCGACATTTTGTCCTATGTGTCGTGTGGAAAGAAGAGCTACTTTCAGAAACGAAAGAAAGTTATTTAAAGTTAAAGATGTTTTGACTGGAAAAAATATTTTTTCATTATATCCTGCTGAG
>JBAWYA010000072.1:0-4436 GCA_037143815.1 bacterium
ACGTTGCCCAGAATCCTTTGCTGAATGTGACTCGTATTTAGTACAAACAATCTGCAAATTATCACGCTCAGCAATACGATTCATTTCATTTATTTGAGAATCAATCGACAAAGCTTGTCGTTCTTCAGCTTCCATAGACTTTCTAGCATATAAGCAGTATTTAATAATTATTGGATCTTTGTTTAAATTTAATGAGGGCATGTGTTTTAGACTTTATAAATGTTATATACTTAATTATATTATGAATAAGAAGAAGAAAAAACCAGAACTTTTCTATCCTTTTAAGGACAAAGAGCAGGAAGAAACTAATAAGCAATTCATCTTTGTAAGATCAAGGTTTATTTCTGATAAAGGAACTGACGTTAAATTAGAGCAAACTAATTATAGGGGTAAATATCGTAAACTTGTTTTAACTGAAACAGTGTATTTAAAAGAAAATGATTCTGACAATAAACTAAGTGACACTTTGTATTTAAGACCATTTGATCAAGTTCACACAAATAAATATCTTGTCTTTAACGCAACAATAGATAAAGATCGTGTTATGTATATGACCAGAGAAAATATGATTAATGGTGAAGCAAAGTTTAATGTAAATGAAGCAAATTTAATTTTGTATTTTTATGATCACCCAAATGTTTCTCTTTTAGAAGCATCGATAGATTCAGCAGTATACACTGGTGAATCGGTACGCATTACAATAAATAAAATAAATTCAAAGTTTCGTGCTTTGTTGGGATTAACAAAAAAAGATAAATTGATTTCTGGAGACAAAGGAAAAAAATATTCATTCAACAACAACATACGTCTTAATGTTGTGGACAATAAAGATTTTAGATAATCATTAAGTGTAACGAATAAGTATTGCTGATAGCCTTAAGCAATAAGGCTTTTTTGTATTGAAATACTCATTTTGTTACAGGTTCTTATTTTCTAAAAGTATTCATAATTAATATAGGTCATTTATTAATTTAACCTTATTATTTTTTATGAAAACAGAAAATAAACTTGTTTGGAAAACTGTAACAAAAAAGATATCAGACCTTATTGCAAACGCAAATAATGTTCGTACGATATCTGAGCGAATGAAGAATGAATTAAAGAAGAGTTTTACAAAGTTCAATTACGTTGAGCCAATTGTCATAGATATAGACAATACGGTGATTAGTGGGAATCAACGATTAAGTATTTTGGTCGAGGAAGGAAAACTAGATAGTGAAATTGAAGTACGAGTGCCATCGAGGAAGCTTAGTAAAAAAGAATTTAATCAATATTCCCTTATTGCTAATCGTGTTCATGGGGATTTTGACTGGGAGAAATTAGCCAACTTTGATTTAGATTTAATTCTTGAATCAGGGTTTGACGAGCAAGACTTATCAAATATTTTTGATGATCATCTAGAAATTTTAGATGATGAGCATGATTTAGATAAAGCTATTATAGAAACAAAAAGTACAGATATAAAAGTTGGGGAAATTTATCAGCTTGGAAATCACAAGCTCGCTGTGGGAGATTCTCGTGATGAGAACTTACTGAAAAGATTGTTTGGGGATAAGAAAATAAACTGTGTTGCTTGTGACATAAATTTCAATCAAGACCTGGATTACAAAACTGGCGCAGGCGGAAAAGCTAATTATTCAAACGAAAATCCAATTGATGATTGTAAATCAATTTCAGAATATGAAGAAGATATGCGTAAGAGTATGAAAGTAATATTTCCACATTTAGAAAAAGATAGTCATTGGTTTTGGTTCTGCTCTCAAAATTATGTGTGGATGACTCAGAAATTATATATGGAGTTAGGAATAAGATTAAGAAGACTTTGTTCGTGGTTCAAGCTAAACGGCAATCCAACGCCTAATGTGGCTTTTAACGCTTCTACAGAGAGTTGTGTATATGGCACGATCAATAAGCCATATCTTTCTAAAAAGGTACTCAATCTAACAGAGATTCTCAATAAAGACATTGGGGTTGGTAATCGAGCGTATGACGACATCTTGGACATCATAGATCTATGGATAGTTAAAAGAATTAATTCGAGTGAACAAGTTCACGCTTGCCAAAAACCTCCATCACTATACGAAAAGATGTTACGTCGCACTACTCGCCCAGGAGATATTGTCTACGACGGATTTGGTGGCTCAGGTTCCAGTCTTATTGCTTGTGAACAATTAAAACGAGTCTGTTATACGGTCGAATTAGTTCCTTTATTCGCTCAAATAATAATAAATCGTTATGAAAAACTCTCAGGACAAAAAGCAGTCAAAATTAATTAAGGAAGGTCAGATATGGCAATTAGGAAAGCATAAACTTTTAGTGGGAAGTTGCACTGATACAAAGTTAGTAGAAGAATTATTAAAGAATTCTAAAGTGAATGCCATTGTCACCGATCCACCATATGGAATTATGTATGTTGAGTCAAAAGAAAAAATTGGAACACCAACCAAAAATAAAATAATTATAAACGATAATATTACCAAGGAGCCAGCTTATGAAAAATTCAGTGAAGATTGGTTGCGACCCGTTCTTCCATATCTTGCAAAGAAAAATAGTATCTACATTTTTAATTGTGACAAAATGTTGTTTGCCTTAAGACAAGCAATGAGTAATTGTAATATCTATTTTTCTCAACTTATTATTTGGATTAAAAACCAAGCAACAATTGCCAGAAAAGATTATGCTCCACAACATGAATTAATTTTGTACGGATGGTATGGAACTCATGCTTTTAGAAAAGCGAAAGACAAAAGCGTGTTGTGTTTTCCAAAGCCACACAAAAGTGTATTTCACCCTACAATAAAACCTATAAATTTAGTAGCTCGTCTTGTGTTAAATAGCACAAACATTGGAGACATAGTTTACGACCCATTTATTGGTTCAGGCACATCTTTTATAGCATGCCAAAGAACAGGAAGAATCTGTTATGGCATAGAGATTGATATTGAATATGCGACAACTGCAATTGATCGCTTTGAAGCAATGTCAAAAATTGAAGCAACTTTAATCTATGAGAAAGAACAAGGCTAGTGTGCGAACCATGATTGAATACCTAGAAAGGACTCCCGTCGTAGAGTCTGCTTGTTCGAAATTGGGTATTTCTCGTTCTACATTTTACCGATGGATGGAATCTGATTCAGAGTTTAAGAAACAAGTAGAGCAAGCATTGCAACAAGGAAGATCTGTTGTAGATGATGTGGCAGAGTCACACCTCATTTCAGGAGTTAAAAATGGTAACATGGCAGCCGTTAAATTTTGGCTTAGTAATAATAATGAAAGGTATAAGAAGAGTTTGCAGATAATAAAGCAAGAAATGTTGCCAGTGTCTGAAGAAATTATCGATAAATTTATGAGATTTATGTTCCCAAAACGATATGACCAAGAAGAACCACCAAAAAATTAAACAATTACTCTTAAAAAATCCATCATTGATATGTAAATTAGCGTACGACGATATTGGTTATTTTATGTTTTTCTGTCTATCTCATCTTTTTGAATATCCGTTTGGAATTTTCCAGATTTCTATGATGTGGGATACTGTAAATAATATAAAAAATATAGTGTGCCCAACCTTTCCCGATTCATATACTGAAGAAATATTTATGTACTCATATGTACTATGGAGTATTTTAGGTAAAAATAAGTATACAAACTGTGTGATTGTGTGTGGCACAAGAGAAAAAGCAAAAGAGGTATATCTTAAATTTGAAAATGAATTTTTAAATAACCCTGAGTTAAGAAAGTTCAATCATAAAGTCACTAAAGAATGTTGTGATGGATGGAATATTTTTATACCAGGATTCAATGCAAGAATCTCGATCCTTTCCTTTCCAATGTTTCCAAGCAGGATTCGTCATAAAAGACGAAGCCCAGATATTGTCATTTGTTGTGACCTAGAAGACTCTTTTGCTGATGAGAAAGATATTTCTTATTGGATGGAAGAACAATTATACGACAGCATATATTTTTATCAAAAAACTATTGTATTTGGAACAATGAACAAAAGTGATAATCTCTTTGAAGATATAAGGCTGAGAGGAGATACTTTTAATGACCGAAGAAAAAAATTTAATGTAACTTTTACTCCTTATCCTCTTTTTGGAGACAATAAAGAATGTTTCTGGGAAGAGAAGTACTCACCAAAAGAGATAAAAGAAATGTTGAAAAATTGGAATGATAAAAAATGGCAAGTTAAACATTTACTCCATACGTATAAAACATTTAAAGTGCCAAAAGAATATTTTAATACAGATGGTACTTGTAAGGTTGAAGAATATAGGAAGTATTTAGAGAAAGAGAAATATAAAAACAAAGATGATGCATCACTTTGGAATCTTGTTAACCAAGAGGTTGCAGAAATGCGAAAGGCTGAAGAGTATTCTATGTTTCATGGAGCAATTAAATATTTTGGAATTGGAGTAGTGGTAACGTATAAAGTT
>JBAWYA010000073.1:0-4367 GCA_037143815.1 bacterium
TATAGTTCAGCCATAAATTATTTTAATCTTTTTTATTTTTCAATTTGGGCTTACTTTCGTGAACCAATTCTTCCAAGAATTTATCCAGATTAGCTGTTGCAACACAAGAAACTTTATCTGCGCCACCATAATATACAAACAATTGCCCATCTTTGACTATGGCGCCACAAGAATACACCACCCCAAATTTGTATCCTTCATTTTCGTACCACGCATCTGGCTCTAAAATCGGCTGAATGGAACGATATAAAACTTTGGTCGGATCTTTAATGTCTAAAATAATTGCACCAATTCTGTACCTATCAGGATTCTTATGATCCATGGCATGATAAATAATCAACCAACCGTATTTCGTCTTAATAGGAGAAGGTCCAACTCCACGAAACCAACTATCCCACGTACGACTGTGATCAACTGGTCTGGTATTGTTACTATTTATAAAATTTTCACCATCAAGCTCATCTAAACTATTAAAATAATCAACAAGAATTTTTGGAGCAAAACTATGCAAGATAGCATATTTCCCATTTATTTTTTCTGGAAAAAGAACCCAATTTTTATTAATTTGATTAGGTGGAGAAATCAATACTGGTTCTTTCCAATTCCAACGTTTAGCAATAAAATTATTTAAACTAATAGAAGTAAGAGCCATCCTCACTGATCCCCAGCCATCAAATGCTGTGTAAATTAAATAGACAGTATCATCAATTAGGGTTACCCTTGGATCTTCACATCCCCCTCCCCATCCTCCTCCAGAACCATATGATATTGGAGAAAGTAAATTTTTCTTATTTGATGACAAGTAATGAAAATAAATTGGATTAGGAAAATGATTTTTTACCGTAAAACCATTTTCACTTTCCCCGTAACCTAAAACAGAATGATCAGAATCCCCGATAGCTCTATAAATAATATGCACTTTACCGTCATAAGAAAAAGCAGTGGGATTAAATGTTGCTTTTGATTGCCAATATTTATGACTGGCTGGTTCTATGATTGGATTATGATGAGATCTCTTGAGATCTAGCACGGGATGCCTCTTCTCGATCTTATGAACCAACTTTTTTACTACCGCTTTTTTCTTGACGGCAACTTTTGTCACTTTTTTTATTATTTTTTTACCCGATGTTTTTAATCGGGACCCTGATCCATTTAGGAGTCGGATTTTTTTAGGTGTAACCATATTTATTTTTATCTTCTAATTATACAACTAAATAAATTTTTAGCTAATCCACTTCTCTATTATAACCGATGTTTCCTCTGGCCCCTTTACTGCTATTGTATCAAAACCAGCCTCATATACGGCATAATCGTTACCTCCAGGGAAAAGTCCATCTCCAACAAAAATAACATCAGATTTCTTTAAACCTAATTTATCTATCAATCTTATGAGTCCAACGGCTTTATTGAATCCTTTTGGGAGTATATCAATACTAGAACTTCCATTAATCAAAATATCAACTTCGGGTAATTCTGGACTAATTTTTGCTTTTATTTTTTCTCTTTTCTTTCTATCTGGATCCCATAATTTTTTTATTTCTATAGGAGCTTGTTGACCATTGGGAGTAAAAGTTACTTGGGTGTCTCGATCTTCAATGATTTTACCTATCGGATTTAAAGGTATCTCATACAAACCAGAATCTATTATATCTTGTAATAACTTTATGGCTTTTTCTTTAACATTCTGATCAAGAGGTTCCTTGTCGGTAAGTTGCCATTCCTTTTTTATTTTATTATATTCAAATTTCTGACTACCACTAGTTGGTAATAATATTAAATTATTAATAAAAGGAGCCATAGAATCATCATCATGAAAAGGAGGAAGAAATTGTAGTTCAAATTGTTTAAACCATCCGCCACTAATAATAACAACTAGTGTTTGCTTAACAAGCTCTTTTACTAAATTTGCCATTTCAAGAGTTATAGGAGATTTACTAACAGCTAGTGTCCCATCAAGATCAAAAACAATAATTTTTTTATCTGGCAACATTTTATTTTTTCTTTTTATTTGCTTCTTGTGCTTTTTTTACTAAGTCTGATGAACTTTGTACTTTACCACCAAAACCAACATCATTTACTATTTCACAACCTATTTCTTCGCAAACTAAAACTTCTGGAGTTGGAATATTACCAGTATGACGATCACCACCCTTTGCAAAAATATGTGGATGAAGAGCTCGTATATCTTTACTGATACTTATATCTTTTGTATTTTCTTCATGACTACTCAAAAGAACTTTATCAACTGCATGAAATGCTTCAATAATTTCTTTTCGCTCATGCTCGGGCATAAAAACATAGCCCTTTTTTAATCTTAGCCAATTATCATTATTTATAACCACTACGAGCTCATCACCCAATTTCTTAGCCTCGTTAAATAAACGCACATGACCAATATGAACAGGATCAAAACCTCCACTCACCATAACTACCTTTTTTGTTTTTTTTGATAGGCTTTTTTTCTTCATTAGATTAGTTTAACAAAAATCTTAAAACAGAAAAAATATTTTCTTTATTTTTATTTTAAAATTTATTTTTTAAAACTTCTGCGACTAGCTTTTTTTGCAAGCATTAGCTTCTTGACCACCAATCTCTTCTTCGTCTTATGAGAATGTCTTGACTTATTCTTTGGACTAAGTGTTGTACCTCTTTTTGCCATAAAATTATTATTTGTCCCGACGCTTTTAGGTCGGGACTCCGACTTTTTACGTCGGGGTTATTTATATAATATATCTATTGTAGCACATTTATTAAAACGTGTATAATGTCACTATGAACTACAGTTTTTTCACCAATTCAGAAAAAGCATGGAAATCCATGTTTGAAGCCATATCGAGTGCCAAAAAGTCCATTTACCTTGAAATGTATATATTTCAAGATGACATGAAAGAATTCGACTTTTTTAACTTATTGAAAGAAAAGGCTAAACAGGGGGTGCAAATTAAAATAATAATAGACTCTTTGGGTAGCGCTGGCTTTAAAAATGAATCTGTCTCTGAATTAGAGAGCTATGGAATTGAAATATTAACCCTATCTTATTTGCTCCATCGTATGCATAGGAAAATCCTAGTCGTGGATGAATATGTGGCATTTGTCGGAGGTGTGAACCTATATCAGACTTCAAGATTTTGGAATGACTTGATGGTAAAGATAAAAGGCAATTTGGTAGAAAAAGTAGTTATGTCTTTTGTGAAATCTTACACAAATGCCGGAGGAAAAGATTCTCTTTTATTAGAAAAAAATAATAAAACTAAAAAAATAAAAACAAGAATGAATGCTTGGATAGTGGAACATTCCCCTGTCGGAAAAAAATTCCATTTTAAAAGAATCTATAAACAATACTTAAACAAAGCAAAACACAGTATTACCTTGACCACTCCATATTTTATACCAAAACGCTCCCTCAGAGCTGTACTTCACCAAGCAGTATTGCGTGGAGTAAATGTAGAAATACTGATTCCGCAAAAGACAGATCAATTCTTTACCGACCGTGTAAATTATTTTTACATCTACAAACTCTCTAAATTGGGTATAAAGTTTTATATGGAAAAAAATATGAATCATTCAAAAGTAATGATAATAGATGAAAAAGAAGCTATGGTCGGGTCACAAAATCTGGACTTTTTGTCTTTTGATTTTAATTCTGAAATTGGTATTTTCTTCCAAGATTTAAAAGTTGTTTCAAAGCTTTGCAGTATAACAAAAGAATGGAAAGAAAATTCCGTATTGTTTGATTATAAAACTTACAAACCAAAATGGTTCGACTATGTCTTGTCACCACTTATAAACTTAAGCTCTCTTTTTTACAGAATATTTTTGGATTAAAAAGTTAAAAGGGCGGCCGTTCTTGCGAACGTCCGCCCTCTCGTTGCGTGGCCAGCGCGATTTAGTAGCCTAATTCCGGCCGATTGCCGAGATATCCTCGGCGTCGATCTCAATGACCCCTTCGTGTTCCCCCACGCTACCATACGTCTTGTATTTTTTGAGGAAGACACACCCGTCTTCCACCTTGGACACGACTCCGGCAAAAGACAGGCCGGACTTCAAGTACAAGTGGACGCTGGCGCCTTCCGGCAAAGTTTGCTTGTTGATCCGAGTTGTTTTCATAGTATTCCGTATTTTTACCTTGTCGTTTGTTTTTGTTGATTTTTTACTGTTTTTCCGACAAGATAGCAAATAAGAAAACCCATATTTCTTAACTATTATCTTGCAGGAAAACAATACAAACAACAATGAAAACAAATTTGAAAAGAACAATAAAATCACTTACTTTTAATAGTATAGCATATTGGAACCCTATTGTCAAGCCCAACGTAATGGTTCACTAGCTTGGACGGATTGAGGTAAGTAATATAGATATATGTCAT
>JBAWYA010000074.1:0-4324 GCA_037143815.1 bacterium
ATGTTTACTCTGATGCATGGCTCAATAGGGGTCCCGAAATTTTAGAAAGTGCAAAAGCTACAGGCAAACCAGTTCTTTCATACGCTGAAGCTCTTGGAGTATTTTCGAAAGGATACAAAACAATAGCAATTTCTGGCACTCACGGAAAGACAACTACGACAGCCATGGTAGCAGACATTTTGATTGATGCCGGACTGGACCCAACAGTGTTAGTGGGTTCTTTTGTAAAAAAGTTTGGTTCAAATTTCAGAACTGGTAAAAGTGAGTATTTAGTCGTCGAAGCTGACGAATACAACAGACATATGCTAGAACTTCATCCATACATTGGGGCGATAACGAACATAGAGGCAGATCATTTGGATTGTTATAAAGACTTGGATGATATCAAAAATGCCTTTGATAAGTTCTTAGCTCAAAGCGAAAACAAAATTGTGGACTATCAGAAGTATCTTGAAAAAGTACCAAAACTTTCTGTTCCAGGAGAACATAATCGACAGAATGCAGCTCTTACTTTAGCGATAGCCGAGACATTAGGGATAGACGAGGGTGTCGCGAAGAAGTCACTAGAGAATTTCCAAGGCACATGGCGAAGGCTTGAGAAAAGGGGAATTACCGAAGCGGGAACTATTATTTATGATGATTACGCTCATCATCCGACAGAAATCCGGGCAAGTCTTGAAGCCTTGAGAGAACTTTATCCAAAAGACACCAAAAAACTAACAATTGTCTTTCAGCCCCACCTTTATAGCCGAACCAAGGCGTTTTTTGCTGATTTTGCTAAAGCTTTTCATGGAGTAGATAAGATTGTTCTTCTTCCTATCTATTTTGCTAGAGAGGACAAAGATGAAAGTATATCAAGTGGCAAGCTTGCCGAAGCAATGTGTGAAAATGGGGATAAGGCTATAGCATTTACAGATTTTGAGCTAGCTGAAGAGTACCTTAAAGGCCAAACCTTTGGGAAAGATGACATTTTTGTGACCATGGGGGCCGGGGAAGCCTACAAAGTGGCAGATAAAGTTTTCCACTTTAGCTAAATTGCTCCTATTTTAGCCTTATTTGTCAAGGAGCACTGTGTAAAATATCCTTATTTTACAAGCTATTTTGTATTTGACATGTCAAAAAAACATTGCATAACTATTGACTTTTGGGCTCCCACATGATAGTATATAGAGGTATCCTTAATTAATTGCTTTTTAGCTTAATAAATAAGGATATATTCTTCTAGTTGTAGCTTACAGATATAGAGTTTGCGGAGCAAAACCGCCAGATATGGAAAATAAAAAATTGATACGGTTTGTGGAATCTTTTATCCTATTACCAGTCATGACAATATCGATGCCTTTGGGAAGTCTCCCAAAAGACAGTGTAAACGTTGTCGTGGCCCCACAATCTGTTTTATCAGAAAAACAAAATATTAGGGCTTCGAGTTTATTGGCTTTTAACCAAGCAATGAACGAAAAAGCTAATCTTTTAAAGATTAAAGCAGATGCTATTGATGCTTATTTTAAAGAGCACGATATGCCACTCTTAGGTACGGGCATGAAAATGGTACAAGAAGCTGAGGCGAATGGCCTTGATTGGCGTCTCGTTGCTGCAATTGCTATCCGAGAATCAACAGGAGGTAAGTTTGATTGTAAGAAAGTTGAAAACAATCCTTTTGGTTGGGGTTCCTGTAAGGTTGGATTTAAGTCTGTCGATGAAGCTATCGAAAAGGTGGCCAAACACTTGGGTGGGAATATGGAAAGTACCGCACACCACTATGCTGATAAAAGTACCGAGCAAATCCTAAAAACTTATAATCCACCATCTATTGTCAAAAACTATGCAAAACAAGTGATTTCAATAATGAATGACATAGGGGATGAAGACATAGCGTTAACTCCAGAGGTGAATACATAAAAATACTATTTTAAATAAATACAAAAGCCCCCGCCTTAGGCGGGGGCTTTTTAAGTTCTTAATTTTATCCTCTTATTCCAAATGTATCAAAGTCATCTTATGAGACTTTGGTTCAAATAGGGTAATTTGGAAGTTATATTTCTTTCCAAGTTCCAATTTTTCACGAAGTTTTGATTCTGAACTAAAGGTTGAGTTGTGTACAAGTCCGGCTACTCCTTCTTTGATAGATACGAGAGCACCATGTTTATTGTATTTTATAACTACACCTTCGATAATATCTCCTTTTTTCAATTTTCCTTCGAATTCTTTCCAAGGATTTTCTTTCAAGGCTTTAATTGAAAGAGAAATCTTGCCATCTTTTATTTCAATGATTTTTGCCTTGACTTGATCTCCAATCTTAAACATTGAACGTGGATCTTCTACAAGCCCCCAATCAAGTTCTGATATATGCACGAGGCCCTCGAGTCCATCTTCTAATTTCAAGAACATACCGAAGTCAACGATTCCTGCGATTACGCAAGTCATATCATCACCGACATTATATTTACTCAATATTTCTTTCTTTTCTTCAGGGTTATTATCTTTTTCAGAAAAGATTAGTTTACCTTCTTTTGGAAGAGTTGAAATAATTGTAACTGAGATTTTCTGGCCAACGAGTTTCTTTAATTCTTTTAATATTTTATCTTTATCACTGTCTTCTACTCGAGGGTAGTGATCGCTCTTTAGCTGAGAAGCTGGCAAAAATCCTTGTATACCTTGCCAATCTAAGATTAAACCACCTTTGTTTGCTTCCTTTATCTCGAGGTCCATTACAGTTTTTGATTTAATAGCCTTTTCAGCCTCACTCCAAATTAGAGCTTGTTTTGCTTCTCGGAGAGATAATTCTACATAGCCATCTTCATTTTCTGCTTCGACAACTTTTGCTTTTATAATGTCGCCGATAGCTATTTTTTTAATAATGTCTTTAGCATTAATAAATTCTTTTCCGTAAATAATACCAGTTCCAAATGGTGACAAATCAACGAAAACTGATGATTTTTTTACCAAAATAACTGGTCCTTCAACCAATGAATCTACTGCTGGCTTAGTTTTACTTCGGTCAGTTATAGACTTCAAAACTAGATTTACATTTTCTTCTTTTATAATTTCTACTTTTTTCATAAATTATTATGCAGTGAATTGAAACTAAAATTCCACCAAATACGGTGGATTTATGGCTTAGGCGTTCCATCAAGAGAGACGGAGTGTTAACCTAAAATCCCGTAATAATAAATATTCACTTATATCAATATCCTACTATAATTTTTTAAAAATGCAAGGAATAAAAAAGTCCGTTTTGATTTCTCAAAACGGACAGTATAAATAAATACTACGGTAGGGATTTTATTCTGCGAGCAGTAAGGATTGCAGCAAAACCCAGAATCTTCCAACTGATTCAATGTCGAGCCATTCGTTGGGTGTATGAACGTCACCCATAGTTGGCCCAAATGATGTTATTTCAACGCCAGGGATTCGCTTGTAAAACTCTGCGCATTCAAGACCGGCATGAATGGTTTTTACCTTTGGTTTATATCCGAATAATTCTTCGAACTTTGATTTGACCAGATTGAGCAATACAGTATCGAATTGAGGTTCCCATGGGGAATACCGATTTCCTGCTTCAACTTTTGCACCGGCATTATGGAAAACATCTTCAATAACTTTTGCTATCCGGTCAATTTCGGATTCCCTGGAACTGCGGTACATACTGGTGATTTCAATCTCATAGCCATCCATTTTAACGATGCCGATGTTGTTTGATGTTTGTACCATCGTTTCATCTTCAAATTCCATACTTGAAACTCCATGTGGCAAACCAAACATCAGTGCAAAGAATGCTTTCTGAGACTCTTCATCGAAGACTTTTTCAGTGCCTTCCAGCGCGATTTCTGAGTAACTCAGGTTTGGTTCTTCAGAGGGATAGGCTGAAAATATTTTCCCTGACACATCATCAATTGCTTTGGAAAACCAGGCAAGGTCGTCTGTCGGGATCATAATAATTGCAGTAGCTTCCCGGGGGATTGCATTCATCTTTGCTCCGCCTGAAAAATCAATAAGTCGGATTTTGAAATCGAGATCCTGTAAGTCCGACAGCACCAGGGGTAATACTTTTGCAGCATTCGCCCGGCCAAGGCCGATGTCTACTCCTGAATGTCCCCCGAGGAATCCAGACAGTTCAATCTTGAGCTTTGTACCGTTTTTCGGGGCATCTTCGAATGTTACCGGGAATTTTCCTGTAACACGGCCACCACCTGCACACCCGACATACACGATTCCTTCTTCTTCCGAATCGAGATTCAGGAACCTTTTACTTCTGATGTGGCTGCAATCGAATTTTGCAGCACCCTCCATCCCGACTTCTTCAGCAGTTGTGAAGAATAATTCG
>JBAWYA010000075.1:0-4066 GCA_037143815.1 bacterium
TGGAAAGGAAATTTTTGGTTTTGCTTCGCCGTTTCAGACTACAAAATGAACATTTTCATTATATCACTTGTGGTTCTTTGACGTTGTTCATTTCTCCGTCCTTGCGGCGAGACGAGGCGCTTCCTCTCCGCGTTTAGTGGTAACTCTAAACTTTGTGCCTCCGACCGAGTTCGGTGGTAACTCAAAATATGGATTGTGCTAGGCACAAACAAATTGTATTGTGCTTGACCCACCCTCCCGTTCGCGCACAAATCCCCGCCGTTTTTAGGAAACATTATAAAACGGCGGAGATTGCTCCCTCTAACAATTCGATGTTATTTCTGCTTACGCATAAATAACATATACAAAATAATTGATACCAAAATACTAATTGCTAATGCAGAGTTTAGTAAAAGTGGAAATGAGAAGTTATAGGCAGAATCTATCCATTCGCTAGTTATTTTTGATAAAACAACTGATATTAAAACGAGTGGAAAAATTGTCGTATAGAGTAAACATATCCAATCGGAAAAAAGCGGATATTTATTTAAGTACGACTTACCCTCTCTTGTGAATATAATTTTGCAATCGTAATTTTTTTGTAGTTCTTCTTCAATATGATGTATGTATGCGTACTGTCGTTCTATATAAATAACAACTTGCGTATAGCGTACTATTGCCGCAAGTAGTGCGAACCAAATGATACTGCCGAGAAAGCTCCCATCAACACTTATTGCAATCCCAATTTTTTGTGCGGTTATCTGAGAAAACGCAGTTATGGCATCAGCAGGCCAAAAGGTATACAGCACCACTAGTGCTAAGACTAAAAGGACTAAAATAACTAACTTATCACGGAGCTTTATTGACTCTTTGATATTTAAGAAAGTGTCTTTGTAGTGTTCGTGCAGTGCTTGAAATTTTATGTCGCTAGATACGCCAGTCATCTTAATTTTGAGGTGCGCGATTTAGAACGCTAATTATATTAGCCTCAGTATATCCTTCAGCAAGAGCGTATTTGCCTTTGAACACTTCTTCAGGAAGAGAATCTCCTCTCTCAAGTCGTACGAAAGCAATACAATTTCCATGTTCAATACTCTGTGCTACTTCAAAATTGATCCAGTTGCGATACCCAATAAGCCCACGATCTCTGTGTTCTTTATTGGCTTCTTTTCCGACAATTACGAGAGTATGTGTAGCTTCTTTGATTTTTATTGTAAGACCGGCCTTGATGCGACCAATGTTCACGCTATTTATTTCAGTTGGAGTTTTGTCGTTAAAAACGAAATCAAAATCATCGTTCGCGTGCCATGCTTCCAAAAGATATTTGTAATGCTTATCATTCTCATAATCGAAACTCACAAAAACTTTTTTCTTATTTGCCATATATATTTTTGGTTAATTAATAATGTGGATAACTAGTTTTGGACTTTCTAGTTTTGTTCTAGTATACTGTTAAGTATATAAATTATTAAATAAATTGTCAATCCATTTATGATTACAAAGAAACAAAAAAGGGTTTTGGATTTCATTCAAGAATATAGTCAAAAAAAGGGGTTTAGTCCTTCTCACGATGAGATACGGAAACATCTCAAGCTTTCATCTGTTTCTACAGTTAATCATTATATGAAAATCCTCCAAGAAAAAGGCTATATCAAGCGTGAAAAAAATGCTGCTCGATCTGTGGAAGTTGAAAAAAAAGAAAGTTTAATGAGTATCCCATTCAAGGGGTATATTGCGGCAGGCCAGCCAATCGAAGCTGTTGAGGAATACGAGACAATTACCGTTCCAAGTAATTTGGTGTCATCGGGGGAACATTTTGCGCTCGGTGTTAAAGGGGACAGTATGATTGATGAAGGTATTTTTGACGGTGATACTGTTATAATTAGAAAACAAAATACAGTGGAAGACGGAGAAACAGCAGTAGCTTTAATAAATGGCAATGAAGTTACACTTAAAAAGATTTATAGAGAAAAGAATAGAATTAGATTACAACCCGCAAACCCTAAACTAAAACATTTTTTTGTTAAAAGCGTGGTCATTCAAGGTAAGGTTATTAGCACTTTTAGAAACCTTGAGGAACAGGCGAAAAAAGAGGAAAAATTCAAATTCAATCAGTTTTTATGTGGCGATGTATTGGATATGATGAAAAAAATACCAGACTCATCAATCCATTTCGCCGTTACTTCACCACCATACAATGTAGGAAAGGACTACGATAATCACAATGACGCGATGAATCATCAAGATTATCTAGACTGGCTTTATAAAGTTTGGGAAGAAACAAAAAGAGTTCTAGTTCCGGGCGGTAAGTTTGCAATCAACATTGCTCCTACAGGGATTAAAGATTTTGTGCCTATTCATCACGATTATATTGAACAGATGAAAAAGATTGGCATGAAATTTAGAACAGAAATTTTATGGTACAAGCAAACAATGTTAAAACGTACAGCTTGGGGAAGTTTTAAGAGTCCTGCAAATCCTCATATTGTTCCATCTTGGGAATATGTTCTTGTTTTTTCAAAAGACCAAGATAGGTTAGATGGCGATCAAGGGATGGCCGATATTACAAAGGAAGAATTCATGCAATTTTCTGATGGATTTTGGAAAATTAAACCAGAAACCAAAAGAAAGGGTCATCCCGCACCATTCCCTGAGGAATTGATTTATCGGTTGCAAAAATTTTATTCCTATAAAGGCAATAACATTCTTGATATGTTTGGTGGAACTGGAACAGTTGCAGCAATTGCAACAAGGACAGGAAGAAATTTTATTCACATAGATATTTCTCCTTTGTACTGCAAAGTCGCGAGTGACAGGGTAGACAAAGAGAAATCTCAAAATAAACTTATGTAAAACAAAACCCGCCGAAAGGCGGGTTTTGTTTTTAGTCTTTTACCTCTGTGTCAATTTTATATTTATCAAATAATTTTAAAACTTCCTCGCAAAATGAAATAAGATTTTGATCTCCATTTTTAGTGGATGCCTTAAATAGACGAATAAAGTATCTTTTCCCTAATGTAGTTTGCCCAAGATTCTTTTTCAAGAAATTATGTTGCGAGCAGAGTGTTTGGCCATTTTCTAAGGTAGCTTTCCCCCCTCGGTCTTTTGGCTTCACATGGTCTGCTTGTATTTCCATTCCATCCTTTGGTCCTCGCCCACATATGACGCATTTATATCCATCTCGTTCAAAAATTTCTTTTTTAGTTTTTGAGTCAAAATCTTCGAGTTTCCTATTCTTAATATGACTTGGGTCATAATGATATACACCTTTGCTAATCTGTATCAAAAAACCATCTTGATAAAGCTTTCTAATTCCACGATCTGGATCTGCAAATACCTTACCTGTATGTTTTTGATATTCTTTCATTACCTGCGGAACAATTTCGAAATGAGGAATGTCTCTATTTGGGTTCTTCGTGTAGAACTCAATGAGTAAATCTTTTTGGGATATTTGTTTCTTTTTCTTTGACATAAAATTATTTAACGAAATAGTCCAAAGGCTTTTTGTAAAGTTTTGCGAACTCTTTCAACTGCAAAACATCAAAGCGTCTTTGTCCTGATTCTATTTTTGAAAGGTAAGATTGTGTCTTTCCAAGTTTTTTAGAAGCCTCAACTTGCCCAAGCCCAGACTCAAAACGCGCCTTTTTCAAGCGTTCAACGATTACATTATGATCTTTTGTATAAATTGCTCTAGGCATTACATATAGTAGTATAGTATTCCATTGCGTATTATTCCAAACTGCCATATAATGTATTTATGCTGACGGCGAAGCAAAACCAAAAATTTCCTTTCCATTTTTTGTCGGCTCCCCCCACACCCCCCGCCGAGGAAAATAAGAAAGGTAAGGAAAATTTTTGGTTTTTGCTCCCGCGACCGAAGGGAGCGGACGAGGCGCGCAGATTAGTTCTCGTCCAGATTAGTTTGGAAAAAAGTTCGGATTTTGTTCAAGAGACACAGCCAAGTTTCAGAATTCGTTTTTTCGCCAAAATTCGGAGCGTCGCAAAGCGACGCGACGGGAGTTTCCGCCAGAATTCGCCAAGGGTTTTTGAAATCCAAAAGAAGCGAGCGGGACGCGAGGCGGGGGTT
>JBAWYA010000076.1:0-4046 GCA_037143815.1 bacterium
AGAAAGTAAAATTAGATCATGTGAGAGTGAGCTTCGAGCACAAAAGAGAAAATTAGAATATCTTGAAAGGGCTATTCGTACAGCGGAGAATGATGTTAAAGAAAGTGAAAGTACTATCGATAAACTCAAGCGTGAACTTTCTGATGCAGAACACGAAGAGAGACGTGAAGCTGAAAAAGCTAAGGTTTTGTTAAGAAAATAAGTAATAATCATTGCAGATTTGTGTGTTTGACTTTGCCTCTCAGGGGGAGGTATAATTTAGATATTATTAAAGTTTTTTTAACACTAAATATAGAAAAATATGGAACAAAAACCTAACGCAAATCCAGTCGAAATAATAGAATCTGTTACACAAAAATTTATTGATCTTACTAATAGATATTGTAGTTTAATAAAAAGTCTTAATGATAGTAATCTTTCAGATTTTAATCGTGATAATTTGATTGAAAATGCAAAACAAGAAGTACGAAAGATCATTGAGGGATTAGATATACCACAAAAGCAATTTTTTAAAAATGCAAGAAACTAACATTAAAGGTGCGATTATGCATTCTTATAGCGCTCGTTCATTAAATAAGGACAAGAGATAAAATTAGGAGCTTTAGACTATAGCCATAGAACAGTGTTCGTAATTATGGGAAGATATAAGTCTATGGAGTAAAAAAATATTTTGCAAAATTTTTATTTTCTGCTAGTATGAAACGTATATGACAAAAATAAAATATGAAAAGTCTTTAATAATCTTGAAACCAGACGCATTACAACGCAATTTAGTAGGGGAGATGATTGCTCGTTTTGAGAGAAAAGGTCTAAAAATCACAGGTATAAAAATGATGAGCATAAAAGATGCTCTACTTGAAGAGCATTATTCTCACATTAAAGACAAGCCATTTTTCCCTGGCATTAGGGATTTTATGAAATCATCGCCTGTTATTGCGATGGTTTTAGAAGGTATTAATGCTGTTTCAGCGATTAGATTGATCGTAGGTCCAACTAAAGCATGGGAAGCAAATGCGGGCACAATTCGTGGAGATTTTTCTTTATCCACTCAGTCTAATATTGTACATGCGTCAGAATCTTTTGAGGCTGGAGAGATAGAAGTAAAACGTTTCTTTAATAAAGAAGAAATTTTTGAATATCAAAAAATTGACACTGATTTTGTCTACGCTGAACACAAAGATTAATCTAAAGAGATTTTTTAATTAGTTCACAAACTTTTGCTAGTTCTTTTTCTGGTGTGGCTTCTCTACTGCCTGGACGGTATAGGAATTTTCTGGGTTCATATTCTGTAATTCCTTCATCTCCTTCTTTTCTCGGAACAACATGTAGATGAAAATGTGGAACTGCTTGACCAGCAACTTTGTTTTCATTCCATGCATAATTAAAACCTCCTGTTTTAAATGTTTTTTTGAGTGCTTTGGTTATTTTTACTCGTAATTCTTCTATGGCCTCTTTTTCTTTTTTAGTTAAATCTCCGTATGTTGCGATACACCTTCGTGGCACAATCAAAATATGTCCCGGAACTATAGGAATATTTGTTGGAAATGCCCATGCTAATTTATTACCGACAATTTCACGGTCTTTAACTTCAATTTTTGTACAAAATGCACAAATTTCTTTAGTTTTTCTATCCATAAGACGATTATAGCATTTTTGAAAATGAAAATTAATTCAAAAACAAAAAAAGGTTGTAGTCCAGTTGCAAGAATTATTTAAGAGCATATACTTTAAGTAGGGTTATTTCCGATTATTACCTAGAACACTAATTTATGGGAGTTTCGATCGAGTGTAGCCTTGGTTACACACGTCTGACACCCACCTAGCTATGAGCTACGGTAATACATCAGAGATAGTCCTAAGAAGAATTCCGCATAAAAGCGGATTTTTTCTTATCTTTTTAAAAATTATACTTATTAGAATAAATAAAGTATAATAAAAGTATGGAAAAAAGTGTAAAAGTAACATTTTGTGGTGGGGCTGGCTCTGTGACAGGAGCAAATTTTCTTTTAGAAGTGGATGGGAAGAAAATTTTAGTTGATTGTGGCCTTACTCAGGGGACGAAAGTAGCTGATGATATAAATTGGGATCCTTTTCCTTATAATCCAAAAGACGTAGACACTCTTTTTATTACTCACGCTCATGTTGATCATTTGGGTCGTGTTCCAAAACTTATCAATGAAGGTTTTCGTGGTAAAATTTATTCTACTGAACCAACACAAAAGCTTGCCTTTCCTATGCTCGAAGACACTGCAGGAATATTATCAAAAAATACAGAATTACATTTAGATGAAATCTATACTTCTGAAAATGTAAATTTAACTATTTCGCTTTGGAAAGGTTTTAAATATCACGAGACAATACAAATCACTCCAAATTTAGAAGTATCATTTTTGGACGCTGGACACATTTTAGGATCAGCCATGATTCTATTTGTTTATAATGGTAAAAAGATTCTTTTTACTGGAGATTTAGGCAATTCACCTTCAATGTTACTTCCAGACACTGAGAGGTTGACCGATATAGATTATTTAGTGATGGAATCTGTTTATGGAGATAGGAATCATGAATCGCGTGATGATCGCAGAAGATTTTTAGAACAAACAATTGAGGATAATTATAAAAGACGTGGAACGCTCATCATTCCAACTTTTTCCTTGGAGCGTTCTCAAGAGCTTCTTTTTGAGCTTAATACTTTAGTAGAAAATAATCGCATACCAGTGATGCCTATTTTTCTTGATTCACCGCTTGCTATTCGTTTAACAGAAGTTTTTAAGCAATTTAGAAATTATTTTAATCAAAATGCTCAAAAAGCAATGTCGCATGAAAAATATTTATTTGATTTTCCTGGATTACATAGCACTTTAAAATCAGAAGAGTCTCAAATGATTAGAAATGTGCCTAATCCAAAGATAGTTATTGCTGGTAGTGGAATGTCTACAGGTGGACGTGTGGTGCATCATGAAAGGCATTACTTACCAGACCCAAATAACACTTTACTTCTTACTGGTTATCAAGCTGTCGGTAGTCCCGGGCGTTTTATTCAAGAAGGGATCAAGACAGTTCGTATATCAGGTGAAGATGTGATAGTGCGGGCTCATGTTGTGACTATTTCTGGATATTCAGGACATAAAGATTCTGATGGTCTTCTTGCTTTTGTTGAAGATATGCAAGACACAGTCAAAAAAGTTTTCGTGGTTATGGGTGAACCAAAGTCTTCACTATTTTTCGTGCAAAAGCTTAGAGATAATCTCGGCATCAATGCTTATGTACCAGAACATGGAAGTAGTGTGGATTTACTTTGTTAGATCAGACTCAAATACTATTTTTTATTTATTAATTATAATATAATTAAGTTATGGATTTAAATTCTACAAATAAACACGGACATAATCAGATAAAAATTTGCGTTTCAGGTGCGGCTGAAACTGGCCATTGCGGTTTAAATGCATTAGATTTAGCAAAAGAGTTAGGTCGCGAGATAGCTCGACAAGGTGCAGTTTTGGTGACTGGTGCGACTACAGGATTTCCTTTTTGGGTTGCAATGGGGGTAAAAGAAGTTGGCGGAATTTCTATTGGTATATCTCCTGCAGTTTCCGAGAGAGAGCATGTGGATGTTTACAAGCTTCCTCTTGATTATATGGATTTAATTATGTATACCGGTTTTGGTTATGCTGGTCGTGATATTATTTTGACTCGTTCTGCTGATGCAGTTATTTGTGGTTGTGGTCGCATTGGCACTATTCATGAGTTTACTATTGCATTTGAAGATCATAAGCCTATTGGTATTTTTGAAGGTCCTTGGGAAATGGGGGAACAGCTAAAAGAAATTTTAGATAAAAGTCATCGTCCAAATGCTAAAATAGTTTCTGGGAGTGAACCAAAAAAGCTTCTAGAAGATCTTATTGCACTAATTAAGACAGATAAAATAGTAGAATATAGAACTACAAAAGATTCTGCTTCTGACACTAATTAAAAACTAAAGAATATAACTTTTTTCGGTACGGTTTTTTTAAGCTTAAAAAAATCCTGAAGTTCTCCGGCTCGTC
>JBAWYA010000077.1:0-3989 GCA_037143815.1 bacterium
TAGTTTGTCAGCTTTTTGTTTTTAGATTTTTTCTAAATTATTTACTAAAAGTCAGTTCTGTTGATTTATTAACAATAATATTATAGACTCTATTGTATGTCATTCACATATAAACCTAAAAAGAGAAAAAGAGCTCGAAGCCATGGATTTTTGGTTCGATCTAGGATTAAGACTGGTCAAAAAGTCTTAAAGCGAAGACGCCAAAAAGGCAGAAAGAAATTGTCTGTTTAGTTCACTTTTTAGTGAAATAATATGCTTCCAAAGAAGAATAGAGCAGATACTAATGAAATTGATGCGATTTTTAAGGCTTGCCCACCAAATGGTCGGGATGGTAAGTTTATTGTTTCTCCTAATTTAACCTTTAAATACTTTAAAAGTAATACACAGGACATAAAAATCTCTTTTATGGCGCCGAAAAGTGTGGCTAAGCTTGCTGTTAAGAGAAATTTTTTAAGAAGGCTCGGATATGATGTTTTAGGGAGTTATATTGGTCAATTCCCTGCCGGTACGATAGGTGTTTTTATTTTTAAAAAATATCAAGATGATGCTTCAATAATTAAAAATGAAATCAAGAACATACTTTCAAAAATTAATTAGTTTTTATCAGAAATTTATATCTCCTTTTTTAAGGCCTAGTTGTGTGTTTTATCCTTCTTGTTCTGAATATACCAAACAAGCCATAGGAAAATATGGTGTTTTAAAAGGTTCCTATTTAGGATTTTTAAGAATTTTACGTTGTCATCCGTGGCAAAAAAATCACATTGATCCTGTAAAATAAATCTAAATTTGTTTTAATGCCTGCCCCGTAGTAAATTTTGCTAAAAATTTTACTTCGGGGTAGAATGAAAGAATGTTATTAAATATTTGGAATACTGTTTTATATCAGCCGTTACTAAATGCATTGGCTTTTTTAGTTTCTATTATTCCAGGTGGGGATGTTGGTATTGCTGTTATAGTTTTGACTATCCTTGTTAAAATTATATTGTTCCCTTTATCTCAGAAATCTATTGAAAGTCAGGCTGAAATGAATATTCTCGCTCCTGAGCTTAAGAAAATAAAGGAAAGCGGTGCTAGCAAAGAAGAACAAGCAAAACAGACTTTTGATCTCTATAAAAAGCACAATACAAATCCTTTTTCCGGATGTCTTTTGGTTTTAGTTCAGATTCCTATTATTTTTGCTTTATATTATGTTTTTTTGAGAGGTTTAAATTTTAAAGCAGACTTACTTTATTCTTTTATTCATGTTCCAGCGCATATGAATATGATGTTTTTTGGTATCATTGATTTAAGTATAAAAAGTATACCCTTAGCTATTTTGGCTGGTGTTTCTCAGTATTTACAAGCACACTATATGCCACAACCTGCTCCTTCTCCAGCTAATGCAGATGGCTCAGTTTCTTTTTCAGAAAGTTTTGCTAAAAGTATGCAAATGCAGATGAAATACATCTTTCCTTTTGTTATTGCTTTTATTGCCTATAGTATTTCTGGGGCAGTTGCGTTATATTGGATTACGAGTAACCTATTTATGGTAGGTCAGCAGATTTATGTTAAAAAAGAGAAAAACTTTAAAATAGTTATAAAATAAGATGAAAAAGGAAGAAATTCAAAATTTAATAAAGGATTTGGTTGTAAAAACAGGGGTTTTACTAAAAGAAATTTCTATTACTGAAGATGGGCCAAAGAGTATGTGGATTTCCTTAGAGGTTGGTGAACCGCACTTTTTCATTTCATCTGATGGTGAAGGATTGCATGCTCTTAATCATTTAGTTCATAGAATCATTGAAGCCAAGAATCCTATTTCACGCCTTCCACGAAGTGCTGAGAAGACTTCCACTGATTTACAATCAGGTTTGGGTATAATCATCGATGTTAATGGTTTTCAGAAGAAGCGCGTAGAAAATATTCGCGCAATAGCTCATATGATGGGAGAGAGAGCAAGATATTTCAAATCAAGCATAGAAGTTGATCCAATGTCAGCTTTTGAACGCCGAATTGTACATGAATTCTTATCTAATGCGAGTGACTTAAAAACTGAGTCAACAGGAATGGGTCATACTCGTCGTGTAGTTATTAAATACGTGGGAGAATCTAAAATAGGAATATAACTTTTTTCGGTACGGATTTTTTTAAGCTTAAAAAAATCCTGAAGTTCTCGGCTCGTCAGCCGAGAAACCCCTTCAAAAGTCATATTCCTATTTTAGACTAACCCTCCAAAGGAAATAATCTTTTTTGTTTACAAAAAATAGATTATTTTCGTCTGCATCTAAGGCAAGTTTGATACCATCTATATCTTCCCCACCTACAGACGTGCTAGGGTCTAATATTAGGGTTGTATTACCAGTTTTAACTTCTATCTTCCATATTTGGTCATTAAAAGATACTTCTCCTTGATACCAAGTGTCTGGATACTCACCTATTGGAGCGGATTTTGGGACAGCACAGTATATAAATTCATTTGTTCTATTCCAAACGCATTTTTCTGGTAAAGTTTTTAAACTTAATAGATCAGAATTTCTTGTGTCTGTGTGATATAAGTTGAGTGTTAAGTTGTATGAAGATTCAGTATTACTAAAAAGAATTAATTTTCCATTAGGACTTTCCAAAGTGGTTAATCCATTAATGTCACCCAATATTTTAGTTAAATTTTTACCAGATGCGTCCATACTATACATATATCCAGGAATACTTGCAGAAGGTTTTGTTGTTAGTGTGACAATGTCTTTATTTGGCCAAGATGATAGCCACTCTGTGAATGGAGAATCAAAAATTTGAATTTTTTTATTAGTTTTTAAGTTTAAGGTTGTACCTATAATATTTTCATTTCCATTATTTTGATTGTTAAACAAATAGAATATTCCTGAACTATCTGGTGATATACTGATATCTGTGATGTTGTTGGGCAAGAAAACCCCTTTTATTTCATTGTTTTCAGTCGTATCACCTCCTAATAGCTCTTTTGGTAGAGTGCCGAGGAATGTTTCTATGGTTCTACCGTCTAATTTTAAATATCTCATAAATACAGATTCCCCATTGTTGCCAAAGTATGCATCATAAACTTTGGGTATTATGGTTGTGGAGAATTTTCTTTCTTCAATTTTGTCTATAAAAGTTTGGTATACATTTCCTGTAGCTTTTTCTACATATCTTAAAGCTGGGACAAACTCTGTTGGTGGTGGGGTTGGTTTTTTGGTTTTTACTGTTGGTGTGCTTGTTTTGGTAGTGGTGGCTATAGCTCCTGTATTTTCAGATGTTGTGACTGCTGGTATATTTTTTAATCTTTCTTTATTAAAAATAGTGAATCCAGCTATTGGCATACTTGAAATTTTGTTTAATTTTGTATTTTGTGTGTTTTCTGGAGGATTTGGTTGATCTGGTATTTTTTTTGGTGGAATTATAGTGATTGGAGGTTTTTTTGTACCAAATAAGCCGAATTGTGAAAAGAAATTTGTGTCTTGAGTGTTGTCATTTGTTGTATTTGTTGGTTTATTGAAATATAAAAATCCAAAAAATACTATTGTTCCTAGACTCAGAATTATTATTAAAAGTATAAGGTTTCTTTTTGACATAAAAGTTGGACTAATAAAATTTTAAGGCTTTACTTTTAAAAAACAAATATAAAAGGACAGCAAAAATACTAAGCAATATAAACCAAGTAATTGCACTTGTTATTTTACTACTGTTTGTCTTCAATTGATTACCCTCAATTTCTGGAATCTTTGGTGTTACAAAAATAACTGCAAAAATAATCGCTACAATAGGAACAATCATCACCATCCAGTAATTATTAGAAAGTTTATTAATAAAAAATTCCTGCACAGAAGCCAGAAACAAAAATCCTACACCAAGATAAATACTATTGGGTCTTTTAAGTTCACGTGACAAAGAAATGGGGGTTCGAGGTGTAAATAACAATATTAAACCAAGAACAAATAAAATAATAGGAATCATGTTCTTATTGAATTAATAATAATGCTTTAATTTTACCTTAC
>JBAWYA010000078.1:0-3897 GCA_037143815.1 bacterium
ATACTCTTGCGAATATCATTCGCTTTGATTTTTAACTCTTTTACTTTTTCGTCAGTTAAAAGTGACATAGTATTTATTATATCAAACTTTGAAAGTTTTGAAGTGTGCCTATCGGATCTCCACTTTTCCAAATACTAGAACCGACAGAAAGACGATCCGCACCTGCATCTAATATTTCTTTTGCATTTTGTAAATTAATTCCAATATCTACAGATATTACAATCCCTGATAAATTTTTCTTAAGAAACTTTATATTTTCCATAGCTTTAAGAGAAAACTTTTCACCTTGAAAACCTATTTTATCTGATCCCATACAATGCAAGAAATCAACCTTATGAGAAAGCCTTGAAACAACTGCCAAATCATCACTGGGTCTAAAAGCAATACCAATTTCCACAATATCTCTTATGTACATATCCAATCCCTCTAAAAAATGTTCAAATTCATCTACACCATTCACCATATCAGGATGAAAAATAATTCTTCTAGGGCCTAGCTTCATATATAAATCAAAATTTTCTACAGCATCTGCCACCATAAGATCAAATTCAAAATCAAAATCTTCCCAAAATGGCATTCCTTCTTCTTCATTCATTATTTTCTTAAAATCAAAATCCTCCCATCCGCCAGACGCAAAAGGCCAAGTCTGACTAGGCACAAAAATACCATCACACATATCAATGTGAACGCATTTTACAACCTCACGTAAAGCAGTGAGTTTATTTTTTATTTCACCAAAATCTTTTTCTAAAATCGCCGGAATTATTTCAGACATAAGTTTATTGAGCTTGAAATTTAGCTCCAGTGCATAAATTAGACATATCAAATACTGACTCTGAAAAATTATTTAATGTTTCTCCAACGTCCTGATTATGCAAGCAAGTTTTAGTATCAATATTCGTATCAGAAAATCCTTTTTGATATCCACGTCCCCATAAGTAAGAATAATAAGATGAAATACTTTCACCAATCCACTTGGGTGCATTAGAATCAAAAGCACCAATTTCTCCTTTTTCACCAAACACTGGTTGCCAAGCAGGAGCAGTAGCCGCCCCTCCTGTAGGTGCTTTTAAATTCTTATAAACATCATGACTACAAGGCTTAGAAACATATTTATTTTGAGTAAATACATATGTGTTCTGATCACCATTGGATTTATTGTAAATTTCTAATTCTGAAGTATCTAAATACAAACTACCTTTATCATCTTTACTATTAAAAAAAGAAGTATAAAGTATAAATTTATCTGTCTCTTCAAAATGCCACACACCACCTTCTTGAACCTCCACCTTACCTTGTAACTTTATTGGAAATTTTATTTTACAAATAAACTTATCATCATTAAAAACTTGATTCCCCATACCATTATTATCTAAATTACCATTAGAAACGATTGGTTTCAAAACAGAACCATTATTGTTGTTTTTATTTTGTGATTCTGTAACAGGAATTTTAATATCTTGAATCTGTGAAGAAGTTGTATTTTTTACTATATTACTTATAACAACAACTGTAACTACAACTACTAGTAAAATACCAGCAATTACTATCATATTAACTAAACTTGAAAACCCCTTTTGGTTCTGCATAATATTTTTATTATAAATTAACTATTACCTTTTTATACTTTAATCCTATCTATTTTACCTAGTCGGCGAACATGTCTTTCGGAACCGGTATAAGGAGTCTTGAGCCATATGTCGACAGCTTTCATCATCTCTTCCTCTGTCAAATATCTAGCTCCAAGAGATAAAATGTTTGAATTATTATGCTCACGTGAACGGACAATAATATCCGCTTCATCATCCACCACCACACTTTTCGATTCTCCATAAAAAACCACCGCTCGAACATGTGGAAATTTATTCGCGGCAATAGCTTCTCCTTGACCAGTAGCTCCTATCACAATACCTTTTACATTATCTGCATCTTTAGAAACTTCTTGCGCAACTGGAATAATAAAATCAGGATAGTCATCATGTTCATTATATCCAAAAGCACCTTTATCTATCACCTCATACCCAGCTAACCCTAAAGAAGAAACGAGTTTCTCTTTTAAAACATAACCTGCATGATCTGTTCCAATAAAAATTTTCATATTATTATTATACTACTTCTTTATTTTTATTTCTATTTTTAATTTTTCCGTATATCCTTTTTTACAACCAATATCTTTTTTGTTTCATAAAAAACTCTATTTATAAAAATCTTCTTCTTCGTAGTAATAAGACTGTTCAATACCCTTCATAAAAACCTCCCGATCATCAATTTTGTCAGTTAAAGCGACACGTAAAAGCTCGCGAATCTCTAGGTCTTTCACTGGACTGCGTTGCATAGCGTTCAGATAATCTGCTTTGTCAATTTTCACCCAATCAACACACTTTTTGAGATTTTTTTTCAAAATCAAATCTAACCATATTCTCATACTTCTACCATTGCCTTCCATGAAAGGATGAGCGATATTCATTTCTACATATTTAGCCACAATTTCCTCAAAAGTATTTTCCGGCATTCCTCCAACTTTACGCAAACTTTCTTCTAAATATAAACAGGAGGCAAATCGAAAACCGCCTTTGCTTATATCCTTAATGCGAATCTGACCAGCAAAATCGTAAAGCTCTTCAAATAAATATTTGTGAATTTGTTGCAGACCTTTTATTGTGCCAACCTCAAAACCTGCAATTTCTTGACTGTTAAAAAGCTTTTTCGCTCGTTCTTTACTAGTTTCATCAACATTTATCATACTAATATTATACCATAAATTTTATTTTATAGTCCCACCGGTTTTTATCACATGTTCAACTAATGTATACGTATACCCCATTTCGTTATCATACCAACCCATAACTTTTATCAAATTCCCCCCAACAACTCTAGTCATTTTTAAATCTGCAATAGAACCATACTTGCTTCCGAGGATATCACTTGAAACGAGATCTTCTTCTGTAACACCAAAAATTCCTTCCCATCTTTTTTCTTGTGACGCTTTTTTAAGAATTTCATTTACTTCTTGGGCTGTAGTATCTTTTTTGGAAATAAAAGTAATGTCAACAATAGATCCAGCTGGCACAGGCACACGCATTGAAATACCGTCAAAAAGACCTTCGAGTTTTGTAAATGCTTTTGTCACCGCAATGGCTGCGCCAGTCGAAGAAGGCACAATATTCTGCGCCGCTGCGCGACCTTCACGGAAGTCTTTTTTATTTGGCCCATCGACGATGGACTGGCTAGCAGTATAACCATGCACAGTATTTAAAATAGCTTTTTCAATACCTAAAGCTTCATCTAAAATTGCAATAAGGGGTGAAGCGGCATTTGTCGTGCAAGATGCGTTCGAAGTAATGTCGCAAGTGCCGAATCTATCTTCATTAACACCGAGGAGAATAGTCTCACCCTTCACACTTCCATCCCCTTTTGCTGGAGCAGAAATAACAACTTTCTTTGCGCCTGCATCTAAATGCATTTTTGCTTTTTCGTAATTAGTAAAAAGTCCCGTAGACTCTACCACCACATCAATACCCAAATCTTTCCAAGGAAGTTTATTCGGCTCTTTTTCAGCTAAAACTTTTATTCTTTTTTCATCAATAATTATTTCTTGACCCTCTGCCAGTATCTCGTGTTCCCATTTCCTGTAAACAGTATCGTGTTTTAAAAGATAAGCCATATTCTCCACACTTCCTAAATCATTCACAGCTACTACCTCAATCTCAGGCCTATCCCAAGCCACTTTCAAAAAAGCTCTACCAATTCTTCCAAAACCATTTATTCCAACTTTGATTTTCTTCATGATATTATTGTATCATTTTATTTCTATTTTTAATTTTTCCATAAAGTCCTCCCAAAAATGCTCCTATACATAAAACTTCTATCAAAGCGGAAGAAAAACCAACAACTAAG
>JBAWYA010000079.1:0-3894 GCA_037143815.1 bacterium
TGACTAACGGTTGGCAAGCGTCTGATATTGAAGAAGGTTTTAATGCTATCGGATCTGGACCTTCACCAATTCCTACTGCTTCATCTCCAATTTCAAATGTACAGCAGTCATCCGGTTTTATGAATCCTGCGGGAGATCAACAAGATTTTATCAATAAATGGTCGTGGGGTGGATTTTTCTTGTACGCTGTATATTTCATCGCAAGTCGAAACTATAAACGAGCATTTCTTTATTTTCTTGGTACTGCTGTACCAATTTTGAATATATGGTTATGGATTAAATCCGGACTTCGTGGCCGAAAATTAGTTTGGGAAAGTGGCAAATGGCAAGATTTTGAATCTTATCGGAAAAGACAAAAGTTGTTAGATAAGATTGGTTTTATATGGGCGTTAATTATTGCTTTGATTTGGATCGGCTCATTTGTGTTTGGATATTTCAATAATTCAAAAATAAATACTCAAGCAGAAGTTCCATTTGTTAATCAAGAAAATAATCAGCCTAATTCAACTTTAAATGAAAAACTTCCACCAATTTTAAATCAAAAAAATACTGAAACACCAAAACCAATTCAACCTTCATCGCCAACTAACCAAACAACTCCTCCTGCACAAAATAATTCAACAAATTTATCCAGTCTACCGAGAATGACTACTGATCAAGAGAATCAACGGGTAAATTATTTCTTCCAAATGTTTGTTGTCGCAAGACAAAAAAAAGATATTAACAAACTTGTAAATGTCTTCGGGTATATGGAAGAACAGGCACAAAATTTTAAGGATGAAGACGGATACTGGAGTTATAGTAAATATACTTTTTTTAAAGCTGTCGTAAAAACAGATGATGGTAAGGAAAAACACATCAAGGCATATTACATAGTTCCAGATAAAAATGATTCTTCAAAAAGTAATTTATTTATAGTTTTTGGTGATTATACCATGACTGGGAATACAGCTTTTATATCTCAGTGGCAAGTTTTCCCAACGGCTTACAGTCCTAAACAATATAGTAATCAAGCAGACATAGATAAGGAAATGACCACTTTTCTGAAGTGGGATTTAGAACCATAGTTATTAATTTTAATTAAATAAAAATATGTCTACTACATGGATCATAATCGCAGTAGTTATCGTAATACTCCTTTATATTATTGCTGTATTTAATTCTTTGGTTGGAAAAAGAAATCGCGTTAAGAATGCGTGGTCTGATATAGACGTTCAACTCAAAAGGCGTTATGACTTAGTTCCGAATTTGGTTGAAACAGTTAAGGGTTATAAAGGGTATGAAGCCTCCGTTCTTGAAAATGTCACAAAGGCAAGAACGAGTGCTATGAATACCCAGAGCAGTGGTGTAGCAGGTAGAGCTCAAGCCGAAAATATGCTGTCGGGTGCTCTCAAAAGCCTTTTTGCAGTTGCAGAAAACTATCCACAGTTAAAAGCGTCAGAAAATTTTCAAAAACTTCAAGACCAACTATCATCTCTTGAAAATGACATACAATCGGCAAGGCGATACTACAATGCCGCCGTCAGGGAACTTAATAATGCTGTTCAAGTTTTTCCAGCCAGCATTATTGCTGGAACTTTTGGTTTTAAGCAAAATGACTTTTTTGGAGCAGATGAAAGCGAGAAAGGTGCAGTGAAAGTGTCTTTTTGAAAATTTATTTATGAGATTGAAATTCCACAATACTAAATCATACCTTATTATTGCAGGACTTCTTATCGTCGTCTTTTCATTTTCCCAAACAGTATTTGCAGATAGTGAGATAATAAATAACTTCAATAGTAATATAGCCATTCAAAAAAATGGCGTTGTTTCTGTTACAGAAACAATAACTTATGATTTTGGCTCTAATCAAAAACATGGAATTTTTAGAATTATTCCGCTAGAAAGTACTAATGGACCAACTATTGATATAAATGTAAGGGGCATAACAGATGAGAATGGTAACGCATATCCATATAGTAATTCTTACGAAGGAAGTAATTTAAAAATTAAAATAGGAAACCCAAACGAACTTGTAAGTGGGGTGAAAATTTATGTAATTTCTTATAATATCCAAAATGTCATACGCAATTTTACAGATCATGACGAGTTATATTGGAATGTAACCGGCAACGAATGGCCAGTGGCTATTCAAAATATAAACACCCTCGTTTCTTTTCCACAAGAATTTTCTTTAAGCGAATTAAAAAAAGACTGTTTTACGGGACGCCAAGGAAGCACGGAAAAAGCATGTGTCGCTAATTATTCTCAAAATTCTTCTGCTTCTATCACTAGCGGAGTTTCTTTTACCACATCGCGTTTATTAAGTTCCGGTGAGGGGCTTACAATAGTAGCCGGATTTCCAGCAGGCATTGTCCCAAAGTCATCTGCAACAGTATTAACTAATCATAAAAATTCAAACACAGGAGCAATAGCATTTATTTTTATATTCGGTTTAGTCTTCCTTCTTATTATCGGTTCTATTATTAAAGCTATTGTTCGTAAAGGCAAACCTCAACTTCCGCCAGAGCTTAAAAATCGTCCGATAGTGGTTGAGTATGGGCCTCCAGCGAACTTAACACCAACAGATGTGGGAGCAATTTTTGATGGGAATCTTGATAATGCAGACCTTGCTTCGGTAATTATTGATCTAGCAGTAAAAGGGTATTTGAAAATCAGATACATCAACGATGATGATTATGAATTTGTAAAATTAAAAGATTTATCTGGCCTCGATCATCCTGCTTATAAAATAATTTTCAATTTTCTTTTTGTAAGTCAAAATACTGTTAAACTTTCAGAATTAGAGGACGCGGGAGCGTCGTTTGATACAGAACGAATTATGAATGAGATGCAAAAATATTTGGAAAGTGGGGGGTATCTGAAAGATTTGAATGACAAAGACCCCGCCGTAAAGAAATACTATTTATCAAGATATGCTGGGATTATTTTAACGATATTTGGAATTTTTTACGTCTCTTTATTTTTTGGATTTGGAGGATTTCAAAAACTTGGGTTTGGCGGTATGATTTTTCTTGTATTTTTCTGTGGAATTTTTTCTGTAGTAATTGGATTTTTCATTATTGCAGCAGTTTTTGGCAAACCAGTTTATGGTAGGCTAGCTCCGCTGGGAATTACAGCACTCGGCATAATTCTTGGGTTTAAAGAATTTTTAAGAGCTACTGAAACTGACAAAATCAAATTGCTAAATGCACCAGAGTTAAAGCCAGAATTATTTGATCATTTTTTACCTTACGCAATGGTACTTGGAGTGGAAAAAGAGTGGGCGAAAAAATTTGAAGGTTTATACACAATGTCTCCGATATGGTTCGAGGGTCCGGCAGGTGCTTTCAGTACCACGGCTCTCGTTGCTCATTTATCCCATTTTGGGAATAGTTTTAATCAAACAACGGCAAGTTCAAGTGGCTTTAGTGGAGGTCATTCTGGTGGTGGTTCCGGTGGAGGTGGTGGTGGAAGTTGGTAATTCATTTTTGAAAAAGCCCGTCGCCAAAAATCCAAAAAGAATTCCGCCCGCATTCATTCCCCAGACCCCTTTCTGCGGGCGGAATCCAAATCCGAATCTCGCCGAATTTCAAAAAAAAATTAGTCTCGGTTTTGCCAAATCCTTTTCCCCAGAAAGTGGTTTTGGCAAAACCGAGTCCGCATTTGAATTCCGTCAGTTTCTCCTTTGGAGAAACCCGACCTCGCCCGCCACCACCATACAAAATCAAAAAAGAGAAAACCCCCGCCAAATCAAAACAGAATGCGTGGTGGCGAGGCGAGGGCGGAGCGACGGAGCGGGAACGGAGCCGAACACCTTGCGGTGTTCGGTGGAGTGGACGCTACGGCGTGACGGAATTCATTACCTCACTTTGTTTTGAAAATAGGTTCTAACTTGGTATAATAGAGGCACAA
>JBAWYA010000080.1:0-3890 GCA_037143815.1 bacterium
ATGTCTGGACTTCCTACTTCTGTCGGAAGTGAACCTGCAGGATATAAATTAAATGATGTGAAATTGACCATTGTTTCTGTTTTGGCAAAATCACCAGCCGAGAAAGCAGGACTTAAATCAGGTGACAAGATAGTTTCTTTAGACACTTTTTCAAATACCAAAAATAGCTCAGAGATTCTTGATGATGGTAACAATTATGTTTCAGAAATAAATCCAGACACACTAAAATCTTTCATAGTTTCTCATGGGGATAAAGAAATAAATATTGGGTATATGCGTGGAAAAAGTAAAGATATAAATTATGCAAAGTTGACTCCAATTACAAATTCTGCCGATAGTAAACCATCTATTGGCATTTCTATGGATATGATCGGTACGGCGAAATTACCTATTTTTATGGCTTTAAAAGAGGGAATGAGCTTAACCCTATTTGTCACAAAAGGCACTGTTGTGGGGCTTTATACGCTTATTTCAGAGGTTATAAGGGGTAAAGGTAGTCTTTCTTCGGTTACAGGCCCTGTCGGTATGGTGGGCATTGTGGGTGATGCTTATGAATTCGGTTTTAGTTATCTTCTTTCTTTTGCCGCACTTATTTCTATAAATCTTGCAATTATCAATCTTCTTCCATTTCCAGCGCTTGATGGGGGACGACTCTTCTTTTTATTGATTGAAAAAATAAAAGGTTCACGTCTAAATCCAAAATTTGCCAATACAGCCAATATGATTGGTTTTGGTATTTTAATACTTTTGATGGTTGTTGTAACTTTTCACGATATAGTTAAATTGTTTTAAATTTATAGATTACTTATAGCGTATATTAAATGTTATAAACTCTGCTATCGCAGAAATTCTAACAAAATAAATTATGAAAAGTGAAACAAAAATATGTCAAAACTGCAAAAAAGATTTTGTAATAGAGTCAGAAGATTTTGGATTTTATGAAAAAATAAAAGTTCCACCACCAACATGGTGTCCAGAGTGTAGACTAATAAGGCGTTTAATGTGGAGAAATGAGCATTCTTTGTTTAGGCGTAAAAATGGTGTCTCAAAGAAAAATGAAAGTTTAATTTCTGTTTATCACCCAGATGAGAAAGTGATAACTTGTGATCGAGAAACATGGTGGGGTGATTCATGGGATCCTTGTGATTATGGGAGAGAATATGATTTTTCTAGACCTTTCCATAAACAATTCAAGGAACTTATGGAAAAAGTTCCACATATACTTTTAGTTGATTCAAAGTCTGTTAATTCACGATTTTGCAATATAACAGTTGAGCAAAAAAATTGTTATTTAATAAGTGCGGCTTGGCGTAGTGAAGATTGCATGTATTGTAATAGGCTTTGGCATGGAATGTTTACTCATGATTCTTACACTTCATTTGCAACTGAATTTTGTTATGAAAATGTTTTTTGTAGTGATTCTAGTAGATTATTTTTTTCCAGAGAAAGTCAAAATTGTCTTGATTCATATTTTCTTTACGATTGTAGAAATTGTTCCAATTGTATTCTGTGCACCAATTTAAGAAATAAAAGTTATTGTATAGAAAATATGCAATACACAAAAGAAGAATATTTAAAAAAGAAAAGTGAACTTAATCTAAATACTAGATCAGGTATTGAAAAAACAAGAATAAAATTTCAGGAATTATGGAAAGATGCTTTTCATAAACATTTGAAGCTAACCAATACTAATAATGTTGTAGGTGATCAAGTGACAAATTCTCATAATTGTTATGAACTTTTTGATTTTAATGATGGAGCTGAAAATGTGAAATATGCGAGTTGGGGTTCTAAGGGTTTAAAAGATTCGTATGATGTAGGTCCGGGATGTGGTGATAGTTCAGAATTAAATTATGAGGGTATTAGTGTTGGAGTGCAGAATAGTTTTATTTTATTTAGTGCGACTGTTTGGTGGTCTAGAAATATTTTTTACAGTTTTATGATGAATAACTGCCATGATTGTTTTGGTTGCGCCGAAATGAACGGTAAGCAATATTGTATTTTAAATAAACAGTATACAAAAGAAGAATATGAAATTTTAGTGCCAAAAATTATAGAGCAAATGAAAAAAGTGCCTTATGTAGATAAGCAGGGTAGGTCTTACGGATATGGTGAATTTTTTCCATCAGAAATTTCTCCATTTGCTTATAATGAAACAGTCGCTCAGGATTATTTCCCAATAGACGAAAAGACGGCGGAGTTCAAGGGTTATTTATGGCGCGAATATACTCCGAATAAATATAAAACTACAATTAAAGGAAAAGATTTGCCTCAAACTATCGCCGAGGTGGATGATTCAATTTTGAATGAAGTGATAGAATGTGAAATTACTAATAAACCTTTTAAAATTCTTGAAGAAGAATTGAATTTTTATCGTAGATTAAATTTACCATTACCTTCTGTTCATCCAGACGAAAGACATAATATGCGGTTAAAGCTTCGAAATCCGATGATCCTCAGAAAGAGAATGTGTTATTTTGGTGATAAAGAAGTTGATACTACTTATTTGCCGGTGTTAGAAGGTGGTCCAGAAAAAGTAGTTTGCACAGAGCACTACAATCAAGAAATTTATTAAACCTTAATGTATCATATATGGTAGGTTAAGAAATCTACTGAATACACATATACGCTATGGCGTATATGTGACTATTAGTAAAATATAACAAGATTGTTCATAAAATTTAATTAGTTTTGCAAAAAATCTGAATAATGTTATATTGTAAGGATAGATTATAAATGATTTTTTGCAAAAATTATGAAAATTGCATTATTAACTGGCGGACCTTCACCAGAAAGAGGAATATCTTTAAACTCAGCGCGGTCTGTGTTGGATAACTTATCCAGTGATAATATTGAGATTGTTCCAATTTATTTTGACCAAAAGAAAAGAGCTTATAAAATTTCTAATGCAGAGCTTTATTCAAACAATCCTTCTGATTTTGATTTTAAATTAGCACAAAAGTTTTCACCTTTAAGTCAAATAGCTTTGATAAAATTTTTAAAGTCTGTTGATATAGTTTTTCCTGTAATGCACGGAGCATTTGGTGAAGATGGGCAAATTCAAAAATTTTTAGAAAAAAACAATATCCCATTTATTGGTTCAGGTAGTAATGCCTGCAAAATGGCATTTGATAAGTACGAAGCCAATAAAACTTTAAAAGAGAAAGGTTTTTTTACTCTTCCATCTGGTCTTTTAAGAATTTATTCTAAAGATAATGGAAAAATAGTGAGAGAATTTTTTAGAAAAAATAAAATAAAAAGAGCGATAATAAAACCAGCCACTAGTGGATCAAGTATTGGAGTATTTTCTGTAAATACGGCAGAAGAAGCAATAGAAAAGGCAAATCTTATCTTTTCCAAAAGAATGGACACTAGGGTGGTATTAGAGCCTTTTGCTGAAGGAAAAGAATTTACAATTATAATTTTACAAAATAAATTAGGTATGCCGGTAGCTTTAATGCCTTCTGAAATAGAGATGGCATATCATGAAGGAAGAATTTTTGATTTTCGTAAGAAATATTTGCCGACAAATCAGGTGAAATATCATTGTCCAGCAAGGTTCCCAAATGAAGTAATTGAGAAAATACAAACTGAAGCCAAACAGCTTTTTTCTCTTTTTGGAATGAATGATTGCGCTCGTTTTGATGGGTGGTTGTTGCCAGATGGTAAAATTTGGTTTTCTGATTTTAATCCCATATCAGGTATGGAGCAAAATAGTTTTCTTTTTCAACAAACATCACGTTTAGGTATGAGTCATAGTGATTTATTGCATTATATTGTTAAAAATTCATGCAATAGGCAAAAGATTAATTTTTTAGAATTCCAAAATAAAATAATAAAAGAAAAAAAGCCTGTGTCTATAATATTTGGTGGCAAAACATCAGAAAGAC
>JBAWYA010000081.1:0-3749 GCA_037143815.1 bacterium
CATCCGTTTAATAAAGTTAATGCTCCAGAATTTTTGAGAAAGGTTCTTGAGACTGTGGGTCCTGAATTTTCAGTTGCTGTCGGTTTAGCTCTACGAAAGATACAATAAAATTCCCCTCTTGAGGGGTGGCTCGGTAATCCGAGACGGGGTGGAAAAGTTATGCACATTATATTTCATTAAAAATTGTTTTTGTAATATAATAGTAGTGTACAATGGAACCAAATTTTCAAACATCATTTATCCCTAAAAAACCAATGACTGCAGACCGTACTGTTTCAGCACGACCTGCGGGTATTTTTATTATTATTTCTGTTCTTATTTTATTCACTGTGCTTTTAGCAACAGGTGGCCTTTATTTTTATAAAGCATCCACAACTAAGACAGTTGCCGAAAAAGAAGCTCAATTAGGCATAGCCAAGAATAGTTTTGAGCCTTCAAAAATTATACAGCTTCAGCTTTTAAATAAGCGTCTAAATGCATCAAGTGAGATATTATCTAATCATATAGCCATCACTCCTATTTTCAAAGCACTTTCACTTATCACAATGAAGACAGTTCGTTTTACAAAATTTAGTTATAGTTTTGGTACTATCGTAAGTGGGGAAAGTCCAGTAGTGAATATTAAAATGAGTGGCCAAGCAGTTGGTTATCGTTCCATAGCACTTCAGTATGATCTTTTTACCACCAAAGATGAAGGCAAAAATTTTATTGATCCGATTTTTTCTAATCTTACACTAGATGCTAAAGGTAATGTTCTTTTTGATTTAGAGTTTTCAGTTGATCCATCTTTCGTTGATTATAAACAAGTGCTTTCAACACAAAGTTAATTTTATGATGAGATTTATTATGCCAATAATTTTAATAGTAATAAGCATCACTCTTTTTTTCATGTTTGCTCAACCTATTTATAATAATATTGCACAATTAAATTTACAAATGAAGTCTTATGATGAAGCTTTAGATATTGCCAAGAATTATAGAAATGAGGAAGATAAATTAACTAAAAAATATAATTCTATCAGTCAAGACGATTTAACAAAAATTCAAAAACTTCTACCTAATAATATTAGCAATATACGTTTGATTCTCGAAATAGAACAAATAGCATTACCTTATGGTATGGCATTGAAAAATGTTAAGTACAATGCAACCGATACAACAAAAACTACTTCGGGTGAAAAAGTTGCCACTGTGCAGGGAGGTGAAGCTCCTGCATCTTCGTCTAAAGATTATGGGGTTTGGGATTTGTCTTTTTCTACAACAGGCAGTTATAATAATTTCCTTAATTTTACGAGAGATTTAGAAAAGAATCTTCGAATTGTTGATGTATCTTCAATAGGATTTTCTTCGGATACGGCAGGAGCGATCGGTCCTAATTCAAGTTTGACATCCACTGACTCTTATACATATGATTTTAAAATTAAAACTTACTGGCTAAAAAATTAAAAATAATTTCACCCGAGCCTAAAAAGCTTTAGGATTTAAAAGTTAAAACATAAGTAAATATAAAAAAATGCCAACAATAAAAAACATCATAATATTTATCGCAATTGGAGCTGTTTTTGCTGGCGCCTATTGGTATTTTACTAAGGGATCTTCTACCGATACAGCTTCTTTAATTTCTGTTTCAGGAAATGCAGTTTCAACAAACACAAACACATCAGCACAAATAGATAATTCTGCAGTGGCTCAAGAGTTTTTGACTTCATTGTTAAATGTTAAAAATATAAAACTTGATGATGCTATTTTTTCTGATAAGGCATTTATTAGTTTACATGATTCTAGTATTATACTTACGCCAGATGGAAATGAAGGAAGAGCAAATCCATTTGCTCCGCTTGGGAATGATGTCGTTGCTCCAACATGTGTATCGCCACAAATCTTGAATACCTTAACCAATACCTGTGTTGATGCACATTAGAATTAAATTATGAGTTTTTTAGAAGAATTAGTAAAAGAAGACATAATAAAAAATGGTCAGATAGGCGAGATTAAAAATCGTGCTAAGGAAAAATACGATGGTGATATAGAAAAAGCATTGATGGAGTCTGGAGTAACAGAAGAAAAAATTTTGGAAGCAAAAGGTAAATATCTAGAGATGCCGGTGAAGATGCTTAATCAAAAAGAAGTAACTTTTGATGTTTTGAGATATATCTCTGAAGATTCAGCTATGCATTATCAGTTTGTTCCTATTGATATGAAAGAAGGGATATTGGAAGTTGGTGTCATTGATCCTGAAAATATGCAGGCAATGGATGCACTACAATTTATTTCTGCAAAATTAGGTATTCCGTTTAAAATATTTTTGATTTCTAAAAGTGATTACGAAAATATAATGCAGACCTATAAGGGTATGGGTATTCAGGTCAAAGAAGCACTTAATGAATTAGATGAAAGTGAGTCCGCTGGGGTTAATGAAGAAAATTTAAGTAAGGAAATTAAAAAAGTAGAAGACAACTCTTTGGCAAAGATAATAGAGGATGCTCCAGTTATCAAGATTGTTGCTGTCATATTGCGTAACGCTATAGAAGGTCGTGCTTCTGATATACACATTGAATTCACGGGTGAAAAAGTAAAAGTACGTTTTCGCGTGGATGGCAATTTACATACTACGATAGTCTTACCACCCAGTATTTATAGTGGAATAGTGGCGCGTATAAAAATTTTATCTAAGCTTAGATTGGATGAAAAAAGAAAACCTCAAGATGGATCGTTTAGCGCAAATATTGACGGACGAAAGATTGATTTTCGTGTTTCTACTATGCCATCTTATTATGGTGAGAAGGTTGTTATGCGTATTTTGGATTCTGAAAAAGGAGTTAAGCCATTAGATCAATTAGGCCTTTCAGAAAGAAATCTTTCTCTAATTAAAGATGCTCTCAAGCAACCCTATGGACTTATTTTAGTCACGGGGCCGACAGGTTCAGGAAAATCTACAACTTTATATTCAATGATGAATGAGCTCGATAAAGAAAAAAGTAATATCATATCGCTAGAAGATCCAGTTGAATATCATATGCCTGATGTCAATCAATCCCAAATGATGCCCGAGATCGGATATACTTTTGCTACAGGACTTCGTTCTATTCTTCGTCAAGATCCAGATATAATAATGGTGGGAGAGATACGTGATAAAGAAACAGCTCAACTTGCTATCCAAGCAGCTTTGACAGGCCATCTTGTTCTTTCTACTCTTCACACGAATAATGCCATCGGTGCTATTCCTCGCTTAGTTGATATGGGTGTTGATCCATATTTGATTGCGCCGACCCTTATTTTATCTATTGCTCAAAGATTAGCTCAGATGACTTGTCCAAGTTCACGAAAACTTGTACCGATGGATCAAATTATAAAAATTCAGATTGAAAAGCAAATGGAAGATCTACCTGATGAATTTAAAAAAGAAATTGGAGAAGAAATGTATGAGACTGTACCTTCAGGGGAATGTCCTTCTGGTACCAGAGGTCGCATTGCCGTTTTTGAAATGTTTAAAGTAGATAAAGAAATGCAGAGTGTTATATTAAAAAGTCCTACTAATGGAGAAATATACAAAGTAGCTCGCAAACATGGTATGCTTATGATGAAAGAGGATGCAATGTTGAAATCCATAGAAGGTACTATTCCTTTTACAGAAGTTTATAATTTTAGTAATGACAATGATTAGTCCAAGCTTGTTATTTGAGAGGGCTTTAATTATAGTTGATTATATAGTATAATGGTTTATTATTAGTTAATATAGATTTATGATT
>JBAWYA010000082.1:0-3513 GCA_037143815.1 bacterium
GAGGGTATAGTTCGTTGTATAAAAAGTCGTAGTGGTGATCTAGCATTTGAAGGTAATACTGATCGAAGTGAATTGTATAAAATAAATGGAACTTCTCTTGAACATTTCAAAATTGGAGAACGTTTGAATATAAAAAATGAAAAAGAGATTATTGAAAAGCTTGTTGAAGCGGGAGATGATTTTATTGGGTTAGAAGATCCTGATATTTGGATAGATGAAAAAAATAATCTTATGCATGTTTATTTTACTATTCCGATTATATCTAAGAATAAAAATAAAAAAGAAAAAGCAAAAATTCACTTAGGTCATGCAGTTGGGAAAGATTTAAATTCTTTGGAAATGACTCTGCCAGTTCTCTTGGGTGGAGGCAAACTTAGAGCGAAAGAAGTTTCTATTGCTCCAGTAAACAAACAAGGATTTCGCTATAATTTAATTGAATCAAAAGATCGTTCAACTGGTATATCATATTCAGTGGTTCAGGTGGCAGTTGCAGAAGATATGGGAAAACCTTGGAAATATGGAGAGATAGTTTTTCACCCCAAAGAGCATAATTTATCATGGATTGCCAGCCATGCTTCGCCGGGTCCTTTATTTTCAAAAAATTTCATTGATGTTGGAGAGGGGAAATTGCTCGGTATTATAAATGGATGTGAAGCAAATCAAAAAGTTGGTGACAAAATAAAATATGGAAACTTTTCAATTGGTCTTTTTGTTTATGATTACGAAAATGGTAAAATAGACTGGGTATTAGATAATCCTTTGATACAAGACAGTGAGGCTGGCAAGGGTGGCAATAGAGCAATCACTTTTGCTAGTCAGTTTATAGAGACGGGTAAGGGTGAAGGTATTTTATGTGCTCATGTGGACGATTCATTTGTGCGGGCATATACGCTTAAAGCTGAATTATTAAAAACCATTTTGCCAGCTAAATTTATTAAAAAATAATTTATGTTTGTTGTAAAAAGATCTCACCATAATCCAATACTTGTTCCAGATAAAGACCATTATTGGGAAGCTTTTGCTACTTTTAATATGAGTATTATTAAAGTTGGTAAATTGTTTTATGGCGTTTATCGTGCTATTTCTGCAGTAGATAGATTGCGTACACCACAGCAGATTTCAACAATTGGTATTGGACAAAGTAAAGATGGTACGGATTTTGAAGAACGCGTGCCATTCATTACTCCCGTAGAAGAATGGGAACAATATGGTTGTGAAGATCCACGTATCACTTATTTTGAAGGGCAATATTACACATTTTACACAGCTCTTTCAAAGTATCCATTTGAAGCCAGTGGTATAAGGGTTGCAGTTGCTATTTCGAAAGATTTAAAAAAAATAAAAGAAAGACATTTGGTAACACCTTTTAATGCAAAAGCTATGGCACTTTTTCCAGAGAGGATAGGGGGCAAGGTCACAGTTATACTTTCAGTAAATACTGATAGGCCTCCCACCAAAATAGCCATAGCGCAATGCGATAATATAGAAGATTTATGGGATGAAAAATTCTGGAATGAATGGTATAAAAATTTAGATCAACATGTTATTGATTTAAAGAGAAATCCTTATGATCATATTGAGGTTGGTGCTCCACCTATAAAAACTTCTAAAGGTTATCTTTTGGTATATTCTCATATTCAAAATTACTTTCCTTCTCCCGAAAATTTAGACCGCATATTTGGAGTTGAAGCTGTGATTTTGGATTTTAATAATCCATTAAAAATTGTGGGGCGTACTAGTGGTCCTTTGTTTGCCCCTCGTGAATCATATGAACTTTTAGGTCATGTTCCTGATGTGGTTTTTCCTACAGGCGCTATCATAAAGAAGCTTGCTTTACCACATGGTCGTTTTGGTAGAAAAGATACACTTTATATATATTATGGAGCAGCTGATATGACTACTTGCGCTGCTCATGTGAATTTAGAGGATTTATTGGGGACTATATGTATAGAAAAACATACACGTTGGAATTTTAAAAGATTTTCTAAAAATCCCATAATTGTGCCTGATAAAAAATATTCTTGGCAAGCAAAAGCAACTTTTAATCCAGCTGTTTTGAGAATACGAAATACCACACATATATTATACAGGACACTCTCGGACGATAATACTTCTTTTATTGGATATGCATCAAGTAAAGATGGTTTTAATATTGATGAGAGTTTAATGGACCCTGTGTATGTTCCGAGAGAGAGTTTTGAATTAAAAAAGATTGCTGGTGGTAATTCTGGTTGTGAAGATCCACGACTTACTAAAATCGGGGATACCATTTATATGTGTTATACAGCATTTGATGGTATTGGCCCACCGAGAGTAGCTATTACGTCTATAAAAGAAAAAGATTTCTTAGATAAAAATTGGAAATGGGAAAATCCTATATTGATTACTCCTTCTGGTTTTGATGATAAAGATACTTGTATTTTTCCTGAAAAAATTAATGGTAAATATTTCTTTTTGCATCGTGTTGGTAATGAAATATGTGGTGACTATCTAAAATCTTTAAATTTTAAGAAAGAAATTATTAGTAAATGTATTAGAATTATAGGGCCTAGGATAAATAGTTGGGATAGTTTAAAGGTTGGTATTTGTGCGCCACCTTTAAAGACTAAATCTGGCTGGCTTCTTCTTTATCATGGTGTTTCAAAGAGCCATAGTATTTACCGTGTTGGGGCTGTTTTGCTTGATCTAAAAGATCCAGCGATAGTTCTAGCACGAACTACTGATAATTTATTTGAACCTAAAGAATTATATGAAAAAGTTGGAATAGTTAATAATGTTGTTTTTCCATGCGGTATGGCTCTAAAAGATAAACTTCTTTATATATATTATGGTGGCGCTGATACAGTCGTCGGAGTTGCGACTATGGAGTTAGATATTATTTTGAAAGCTCTTACGAGGGATATTCAAAAGAAGAAATAACATTTTTTGTTTGAATATTATGTTATAATAAAATTGTTGTTTATGAAAATAATAAAAAATATATGCAAATAAATTTACAAGGTAAAAATATAGAGCTCACAGAGGCTATTAAAGATTATGTTTTAAAAAGGGTTACCAATTTAGGTAAATTGCTTTCCAATATTGAGGAGCAGGGTGGTAAGGTGATGGTTAATTTTGAAGTGGGAAAATCTACAAATCATCACAAATCAGGTGATGTTTTTCATACAGATTGTTTGATTAAAATAGATGGGAAAGAATTTTATGGTAGTGCTGATGAAGAAGATTTATATCAGGCTATAGATGCTATCAAAGACAGTCTTTATAATGAAATAAGTAAGAATAAAAATCGCAAACAGACACTATTGTATCGTGGGGCTCGCAGTATCAAGAAGATGATGAAAGGTCTTTCAAAAAGAAATCCTTTTACTTCTAAATACTAAATTTAATAAATTCCTCGTATTTTATTTCTTTTTTACCTTCAGGTAAAACTTTTTTTATTATAAACTTTTTATCTATTAGTTCTGCATCAGTGATGATTATTCTTTTATCTTTTTTTCCACCCGAGGCGGATCC
>JBAWYA010000083.1:0-3492 GCA_037143815.1 bacterium
TTGATCGTCAGGATTATCAGCAAAATACATTCGAACTTCGTCCAGTAGATACCGCCAAAATTCAAAATCCGAATTCCCGCCAGAAATGCGGTCGCGCTGAAGGCGCGACACTGGGGCTGAATTCCCGCCAAACCCAATCCCCGCCAAGATTTTCCACGCTCCGCGTGGCTCATCGTTTGCCAATACAAAATTATGATTGACCACACCAGAAAATTTTTCATATATACTCGCAAAAGCACCGATACTGAAGATCGGCAAGTTAGAAGCATTTCGGATCAACTGGCCGAGTTAAAAGAGTTGGCGGTTAAAGAACAAATTGAGGTTGTAGATATTTTCGTGGAAAAACAAACCGCCAAAGCTCCGGGTCGGCCAGTATTTAACGAAATGCTTTTGCGTATTGAAAAAGGAGAAGCGTCGGGAATTTTAGCTTGGCACCCCGACAGATTAGCGAGAAATAGTATTGATGGTGGAAAGATAATATATTTGCTTGATACCGAGGTAATAACCGAGCTAAAATTCCCGACTTTCTGGTGTGATCCAACTCCACAAGGCAAGTTCATGCTTTCCATTGCCTTCGGTCAGTCAAAATATTATGTGGACAATTTGAGCGAGAATATCAAACGCGGACACAGAAACAAAGTGAAAGAAGGAATATGGCCTCGAAATGCTCCGCTTGGATATGTAAATATAAAAGGTGGTATTGAGCATGACAAAATTCTTGCACCTCTTATCAAAAAACTTTTCGAGACATATTCCTTAGGCACTTTCACTTTGCGGGAAGTCCGCGAAAAATTTCTCGCTCTTGGATTAAAAGGAAAAATAGGACTTTCAATCTCAAATTGTCAGAATATTTTGACTAATCCAATCTATGTTGGATTGATAAGGTGGCATAACGAAATATTTGAAGGAAAGCATGAACCGATTATTTCAAAGAAACTTTTTGATCAATGTCAGGAAGTGATGAAAAGAAAGAGTAAGCCGAAATCTAGCGGTTTCAAACCATTTTTGTATAGAGGATTTTTCCGTTGCGGAGAATGTGGTTGCTTCATTACGACTGAAACACAAAAGGGACATAACTATTTGCGATGTACCAAACGGAAAAATCCTTGTGAGCAAAAATATGTTCGCGAGGAAATCATCACTTCCCAAATACAAGAAAATGTTCAAAAAGTTTCTTTGCCGCTCGATTGGTTGAAATGGATGATTGAAGAAAATGCAAAAGATCAATCATCCGAAGTTCAATCGAGTGAGATCTTTTCTCAAAAAATTCAAAATGAAATTTCTCTTTTGGATTCCAAAATAGAGAAGCTGATGAACGCATATTTAGAGAACGCACTTTCGCTAGAAGAATATCGAGAAGCTAAAAGTGCGCTGGTTGGCTCTAAACAGCTTCTCAAAGAGAAATTACTAGCTTTTGAGAAAAAATCTCATAATCGGTTCGAACTTGCCGACAAGTTTCTAAAAGCTTGTGTTTCCAATGTGGAATTGGCAAACGATAGAACAAATGAAGAAAATGCTCATTTGTTCAAAAAAGTCGGTTCGAACTTTAAAATTTTGGATCGAACCGTACTTTTTGAGCCACGCGGAGCGTGGAAAATCTTGGCGGGAATTGGGTTTGGCGGGAATTCAGCCCCAGTGTCGCGCCTTCGGCGCGACCGCATTTCTGGCGGGAATTCCGATTTTCAATTTTGGCGGAGCCGGGCGGATTCGAACCGCCGAGGGGTTTTGAAGCCCCTGCCTCTTTAGCAAAGAGGTACGTTAGACCGCTCTGACACGGCTCCTTTATATATTTCAATAACTTAATTACTTTAGCATATTACTGCTATTTTTTCATTTTCTGCTATACTCTTTATTAAGTTTTAGGATGAGTGACCGAGTGGCTTAAGGTAGCGGTTTACTAAACCGCCGTCCCTTTAAAAGGACCGTGAGTTCGAATCTCACCTCATCCGCCAAGATGTTAAAATAAAACAATAATTTTATTGTTTTATTTTAATGGTATAATGAATTTGCTGTGACTTTCACTGATAAAATAAAACAAAAAATTTGGCATTTCATTTATAAATTTTTTCCTACTTTTCAAAAATGGCTTTTGAAATGGCATCTTATTTTTCACGAAGAGGGAAGACAGAGGTATCATATTGGCTGGCTTTCACCTGGTAAAACTTTGGAGGGATTAAAGAAACACTTACATGAAAAATGGGGTTTTGGTAATCACTTTATTGCTTGGGGCGATCAATCTCAAGTCTTGAGTTGGAGAAAATTATTGAATTTTAACAAACAATACCATTTGAGGGTTTTCTCCGATGGAGAAATTCGTGGACATTTTGAATTTACACCCGAGGCTCATCCGATAGAGCATTTTGAAGAAAAAGGAGAGGAAGAACGTAAAGAAGATTTCCTAAATTTCTTGGGTGATTTTATAACACAAAAAAGGTATATTTCTCATCTTGGAACAGATCCCGATGCATATAATCCTGATTCTGAAATTTCTTTTGAATCTTCGAGAGAAAAAAAATAGTTTATTTTATTTTTTAATCTATCTTAGATTCTGGTAACACTAGGTCCCAAAGTTTCCCAGCCACATTATTTGGCTTACCAAAAAGAGGGTAATGATGTAAATCTATAAAAGGTAAACTATTACATTCAATTATTCCGCAATGTTGTTCTTCGCGCCAAGATTTCGTTATGTCTTCAATTATAAAATCTACACCCACTAATGGATCTTTTAGGAAACTACCTACATGTTCTAACATTTCAATGTTTTCAGGGTGTACAATGTCGGTGACTTCTGTGGTAGTTCCACCACATCCTCGACTAGTTTTTTGAGAAAATGTTACTATCCTGTCTTTTTCTGGAATATCATTCATTGTTATATTTTCTCTTTTTAATTCTATTTCAGTTTCTTTATCAACTGTTATTTTGTGAAAAATGGGGCCGTTGCGTTCTGGTCTTTTATTTTCTTCTTCCATTAATTCTTGTAATGTATGTGTGCCATCGCCTTTTACTTCCGGTTGATCACGTTTTACTACTCCGACCAATTTTCCACCTATTAAAGTTCCACGGAAAAGGTATCCACTCAATTCTTCCTCTATTACCACAAGAGGGGATAGTTTCTTTGCTTTTCTAAATCCATCAATTAGTTCTTTTTCTGTATTTATGTGTATCATCGTATGCCTGCTCCTTGAACCTAGATTTGGTTTAGTAATGACAGGTTTTTTTATTCTATTAAAAATTTTTAATGCGCCATTTTTTGTGAAAGCTACTCCGCCATCGGCGACAGGCAGACCTTCTTTTACAAATTTTATTTTCATTGTGCCTTTATTGTCCATCCATTTTAATGCAGGGGAATCACCCAATCCTGGACGAGGTAAGCCGTCAAAAAGTAAAGTTTTCTTATTTCCATTTTGTGTGTTGAATTCAGCCAGAAAGCCATCTTTTATCGGACCAAGATGAAATTCTTTCATCTTGATGCCACGCCTTACTGCTTCGTCC
>JBAWYA010000084.1:0-3490 GCA_037143815.1 bacterium
TTATTGGCAATTTACTGCCTGCTTTTCTCAAGGCTTCACTTGCGATTTTTTCATCTACTCCATCTACTTCAAAAATAATGCGTCCTGGAAAAACATCAAAACAATATCCTTGTGGGTCACCCTTACCTTTACCCATTCCCATCTCTGGAGGCTTAGAAGTAAAAGGACGATCTGGAAAAATACGAATCCAGTATTTGCCAGCTTTGGTGAGAGTTCGAGCTATGACCTTTCGAGCAGCTTCTATTTGGGTAGATTTTACACGAGCTTGAGTTTCAGACTTAAGACCATAAGAACCAAAAGACAAACTAGTACCACGTGTATCTGGCGTCATCTTTTTAGGATTACTGCGCATGGTCTGCCATTTTCTAAATTTTACTTTTTTTGGTACTAACATAAAATTAATCAGACTTGGTCTTATCTTCTAATGGTTCAGCTTTTTTGGTATTTTTATCAGCAAAAATTTTACCACGATAAATCCAGACTTTGACACCGACAACACCATAAGACAAAGTGGCTCGTTCTCGTTTAAAATCTATGTCCGCGCGGAAAGTCTGAAGCGGAATACTTCCACGCTTAAGCTCTTCCGTGCGAGCAATATCAGCTCCACCTAGTCTACCTGACAACACCACTCTGGCACCTTCTACCCCACGTGCTGTCATAACTTTTTCAATAATTGTCTTGATGACACGACGATATGGCAATCTCTTTTCAAGCCCTTCAGCAATCATATATGCAACGATAGCAGCATCAGCTTCTGGATTTTGAATTTCAATAACTTCAAGTTTAAAATCTTCAGGCTTTGGAAGTTTTAGCTTGTCCATCTTTTTCAAAATATCAAGTTTCAACTTTTCTGCTCCTTCACCACTTCTTCCGATAATAAGACCTGGGCGAGAAGTTTTGATTATAAATCTAGTAGCTTTTCTACTTCTTTCAATTTCAATTGTGGAAACATACATACCACGCAATTTCTTTTCCAAATACTGACGAATAAGAACATCACCTTTTAGATAAGAAACGTATTTTTTAGGATCAGCAAACCAGCGACTTTTCCAGTCTCTTAGTATTATCAACCTATGCGCATATGGATGAACTATTTTACTCATATTATTTCTTTACAGCTTTAGCTTTTTTAGCTACAACTGTTTTCTTATTAATTTTTGACTTTTTAACTGATACGACTTTCTCACCCAAAAGAATACTGACATGGCTGGTGCGCTTGTTTATCCTGTGACCTGTACCCATGGCTGCAGGCATCATTCTTTTCATTGTGATACCTTTATCAACTCGTAATTCTTTTATAAATAAATTTTCTGTTTCCATGCCCATAGATTTTGCATTAGAAACTGCAGAAAGCAAAAGTTTCTTTATTGGTAGTCCAGCTCTTTTTACTAAAAAATCTAATTCAGCAATAGCTTGCGCAACATTCTTACCTTGTATGAGTCCGGCCACTAAACGTACCTTTCGTGGAGCCTGTCTGTAATTTTTTAAAAAAGCTTTCATTTTATTAGTATTATAATTAATTATTTTTTAGCTCCTTTTGCATCAGCAGCAGCCGCAGTCGCACCTTTTGCAGCATTTATTTCAGCTTCTTGTTTCTTTTGTTCAAGTTCTTTCTGCATCTTTCCTCCATGTTTCGTGAATTTCTTTGTTGGAGAAAATTCTCCCAATCTGTGACCTACCATGTCTTCGGTGACGAGAACTTCAATGTGAACTTTTCCATTATAAACACCAAAAGTAAAACCGAGCATCTCTGGAGAGATAACACAAGCTCTTTTCCAAGTCTTTACAACTGGAGTCTGAAGCGGATTTTTACCGGCAATTTTTTTCAAAAGCCTGTCGTCTACAAATATTCCTTTTTTTATTGATCTTGTCATATAAAAATAGTAAACAAAAAGCTCCTAACGAGCTTGATTTCATATTAGCAAATATGAATAAAATGTCAAATAAGATAAAATTCTTTAAACTGTTTTCGTCCTTTTGGACTCATCAGGCGAGATACACATCTCGCTAACAGTGGGACGAAAGGAATAGAACCTTTCGTCCCCGTTTTGATTTGAAAGTTTTTTAGGCAACCTTCATGCCTTCTTATTTCTTTTCAGCTTTTGCCTTCTGGATTTTGTCCAGCAAGTGAGTCACCGTACTCGCCACGTCGTACGTGGTGGCGTTCACTTCCAGCCAATCCGCCGCTTCAGTGTAACTAGTACGATAATGCGGGCCATCTTTCCCGCCCGCAGGACATTCGGCGTACACACCATCGACGTTTTTCGCACCGATCCTGAAGTCATTCTGGAGCGAGTGATTGTCCTCGCCGAGCGTGAGACCAAGTTGCTGGAGAGCTACTTGATACCGTCCGCGGAGAATTTCCCAGCCACACATGAAACGTTGCTGGATTTCCTTGGCCACGGCCTCTCGACGAGCCTTTTCGGCGCGCATTTCGGCGAGTCGATGCTGACTCGCCTCGAACGGCTTCCATCCTTGTGGGATGTTATAGTCCGGAGTAATGCCACAGTTGAAACCGATTGTTGATGCAACCGTTTCCTCGTCTGTGTCCTTGAGCCGAAAGAAAGTGGCGAACTCTCGCCCATCTCTGGTCTCTTTCCACTCGGCGCGAGCCAACAACTCACTGTTTAAAAGTTCGTCAAATTTCCAATTAACCCTTCTAGCCTCACCAGAAATCTGTGCAGAGATGTCTGGACAAGATGTAGTAACACCATTACCAATGTCATAGCTAAGACTCCAACCCTGTGGCGCTTCTCGTCGCGCCTCTTCAGCCACCTCTTGCCAACCAGGATTAGGAGGCTCATGGTCACGTTGCCATTTCGGCATATGTGTCCGGCCAGCAAGGGCAAGTGCAACATCTCTATATGCAACCTGCGACAAAGGTTCCCACGCAACTTCCACTGTCTCTGGTCCAGAGAAAACCATTACATGAGCCCCCACCGCCGAATGATAACCATTGACTCCAATCCAAGTCCAAACCCGACCGTGAGTCGGTTGCATCAAAGTTAAGTTCCACCCCATACCACGAACCTGAGAGGTGTGACGCTCGTAAAGCGCCGTCTTCCCGTCGGGATCAGAAATTTCATAAAGACCACGAAGAGAAACACTTCCTCCAATTTGACACCTCTCTTTGACAGACCCAACAAACCGCGCGACCGTCGTAACCGTCATAACCGTCGTTTCTGTATTCTGCATAACTTTCTTTTTGTGCTGTTTTGACACCTTTAGAGTATCTGTCGGTAGCACACGCCGTCACCTTGGAATAATTTCCTCTAAGTCTTGGTGACCAACTTCGCTAACTCAACGAGTGTAGCTATACCAAAGCTCCAAAATTAAAAGCTCTCGTATCGCTACACTCATAACAGTAACATTATCAAGGAACCTTACTCTAAAGTAGAGTATAGCACAATACACACTAAAAGTCAAATAAAAAACAGCGAATTCTCATTCTAATTGCATTTAAGTTTGCAGGCTAATTGCAACCCCCTTC
>JBAWYA010000085.1:0-3479 GCA_037143815.1 bacterium
TAAGGAAAATTTTTGGTTTTTGCTCCCGCGACCAAAGGGAGCGGACGAGGCGCGCGACATTCGAGCGTACGCATTAGTCCAAAGCTTCCACGCGCTCCGCGCGTGCGAGATAGGTTCGAGCAAATGCTAAAATAACACCACAAACATTAAGAAGGTCTCCCCTGCGAGATAATCAATCTATTATTTTACTCATAACAAAAAAGATGCCCATGGGCATCTTTTTTGTATAAGCTAACTAGCTAGAAAACTAAAATCTATTTATCCTCTATGGGAAACTTCATCATTAACCTTTGCGATAAATCTAGCAGCTGCATCCTTACCACCCAAACCAAAAGCAAGAGCACCACCAAGAGCAATCATTCCGATTATTCCAGCAAAAAGAGTATTCATGAAAGACTCCGCGACTCCAAGCTGTCCTAACGCGATTATAAAAGCAAATATCCAAACAGCATACTTTGCAATTGTAGCAAATAAACTGGCTGTAGTAAGACCCATGCTCATTGCTCCTGCCTTAACTGCCTTTGAAAGACCTTCAGAAACAATTGCGGCAATTATTAAAATAAGAGCAGCAATAACAACCTTGGCTAAATATCCAAGCACTATGACTCCCAAGAAATAAGCGACTGCATTAGTCTGTGTGCCATTATCTAAAACCACAACTGGCAAAACAAGATTAAGCGACGGAAGAAGAAAAACAACAATTACAAACCACTTCACCACTTGTCCGATAAAGTACCCAGAATTTAAATTCATCCCTGCTCTTCTAAAAAAACCATCTACTTGAATAGACTTTAAAAGATTGTCTATTTTTAAAGTGCCAAAGACTTGTTCTAGAGCTTTTGCAATAACATTACCTAAAATCCAACCTACAACAAAAAGCAAAATTGCAAACACAATCTTTGGAGCAAACTGTATAAAACCAAACCATAAACTTTGAAGTGAAGTATTAAAGACGTCACTCCATGTAAGCCAAATATTCATAAATTAATAAATAATTAGTACTAATAATAACCTTCTTAAGTTCGACCTTAATTAAAGTTCTAATATCTATTATATCAAACTCTAGATGTTTTTCAGAACTTTTTTAGAGCTTGTGTGGATAACTCTTTAGCCTGTAAAAGTATATCATGCGGATAGTCGAGAATGTCACGAATAAGCTTATCATACATATTTAACCTATAAATAAATTCTTTTGTATCAAAAATAGCATAAACAAGCTCTGCACCTATTTCGGCTTCAAGCTTGCGAATTCCACTTTCAATTTTGCTTCTATTCATTTTGTCTCCAACAATCAACAAATCCACCCTAGAATCTTCATTCTTTATAAATACACCAGAAACAATGAAGAGCTTGACTCGTCCAATATTTTTAAAATTATCCAATAGTTTTTGCTTGTTTAGGGTTCCAGATCGCACAAGTAATTCTTCAAATTCACTCCCATATTTAAAAAGCTGATTAAAATACCACTCCAAAGAATCTTTCCCTTTTTTCTTAACGAAACCCACAGAAGATAACAACCTAAGCTCCCGACGCACAATATTAATATTCAACCTACTTCGTTGCGCTATATCCTTACTTTCAAAACCATTACTTCTATTAAGTAAAAAAAGTCGCATAATCTTCACCCGAGCCGCATTCCCTAGTATCTTTTCTAAAATTTCCATCATTTTATTCTAATCTTTTTTAAAGAAAAAACAAGCAAAAAAAACGGAAGCCTTGCTTCCGTTTTTTTTGCTAAATTATTTTTTTACTAAATGGCACAAGAAGTACCAGAGGCAATTGCCGCCCTACCCACTGAAAAACCTGTCGAATCAACACACCAATAATTATTACCATTTTCTGGGATCTTCAATTGCACAGAAGCTACCCACGCAGATGTTGTTGAACCACAAAAACTTGCTCCTCCAGATGAATTAATAGCCTCAGTGATTGAATCAAGAATTACACTGGTGCCATTGTTCGTTGCAGCAAAAAGAGAATTTGCTGATGGCGCTGTACAAGAAGAACTATTTGAAGCGGTGCCATATCCAAATGGTGATGTCGTATCATAAACAACCTCAGCTAGTGATCGAACATTTGACAATCTTGCCTTAATCATCGCATTAGCTACAAGTGAGGGTTGAGCTGTAATCGAGAAAGTAGCATTACTATAGTCTGTAGCACCATTACCACACCCTGTACCAAATGAAGTACGACAAACATCAACACTAATTTCATAATCACTTGCTGGAGTTGTTGTGGTTGGAATAATCCATGTATAACTACCAGCATTCTGCTCAGCTCTGATACTAGCAATTGTTACAGAAGGAAAAGAAGTACCAGGTCTAACTAAATTAATTCTTATCCAATCAGTAGAAGCTAAATTAGCTACAGAATAATTAATATTCATAGAATTACCTAAGTTAAAACTTTCTCCCCCATTTGGACTTATGACAGTGACAGAAGGTTGTTGAGAAACTACTGTACCCGGAGTTATTGAAGAAGATGGAATTGATATCTTTGTACTTGTGCCATCAGTAAATTCAACTATTAAATACCCACCTGAAAACATTCTATTTGCTGGTTCTCCATAAGCATAGAAACTTAATGAACCACCAGCACTTACAAGATAATTCATATTATCTGAATAGGTATTATATGGATCACAACTAGTGCACTGGGTAGATGTTGTAGCAAGAAGACCTAAAACTTTACCTAGAGGATTAGTTGATGAATATTTAGTCTCCCATCCTTCACCGGAAATATTATGAAGAAGGATAAGTCTACTTATATATTTGGACGAAGTTCCATTATTATTTATAGTTACTGCCCATTTCCAATCAGGAGTGTGAGGATTTACGGAACCATTAAATTTATAAACTTTGTCCTCATTAGCGCTAACTAAGGAAACCGTACCTGAAACATTTGAATCTATTGGAAGATATTGATAACCATAAGTAGGAGGAGTAACTGGAATTTCTGGATTTATAACAACTGTATCATCACAAGATCGCTCTGTTGTTGGACTAAATCCTGAGTTTGAAGTACAACCTGCTGGAAATGTTGTTGGTTTACTTCTAACACTCACACTCAAACTTGTTGAAGCACCTTGTTCTTGATTTCTATTACTATTAGTGACAAGAAATGTTGGATTGTAAATTCCAGGCTTAGAATAAATATGTGTAAATGTTGCAGATTGCTGAACAGACGCAGAAAAAGCAGTTCCTTTTTCAGGAGTTGGAGAATCACCCCAATCAACACCATAATGTAAGCCATTAGAATATGTATCATCAGCTGTTACCGTCCAAGTCCCCTGTTCATTAACATACAATGCTTGTGGGCCACTTACTCCAGAAATAACAACTGGGGAATGATCAGATACAGTTGGTGGAGTTACGGGTCGAGAAATAGTTGTGGAAAGATCATTATCATCTTGAAAATCTTTTACAGCTCGAGCTGTTATCTTTCCATATTTTCCATCAACTTTACCAAAATAATAC
>JBAWYA010000086.1:0-3467 GCA_037143815.1 bacterium
TAGGTGGAAGGATAGAGAAGAAAGAAATTACAATATAGATATTAAAAATGAAGATATCCCAGATAATATAAAAGAAGTAGATGAGAGTATCATAGGTAAAGTCATAGAATGTGCTCATAAGGGAACTTGCAATGAACAATGTACTGAAGCCTTTAAAATCATTCCTGAAGAGCTACAATTCTATCAAATAATGAATTTACCTATACCCAGACTTTGTCCTAACTGTAGACACTACAATAGACTAAAACAACGTAATCCTTTAAAACTCTGGCATAGACACTGCATGAAACCAGATTGTCCTAATGAATTTGAGACTTCTTATGCACCTGAAAGATCTGAGATTGTGTATTGTGAAAAATGTTATCAACAGGAAGTGTATTAAATATTAGAGCTAAGTAAAAGTTTCCCGTTTAAGAGACGGCCGTCCATTAAACGGGAGTAAGTAGAGTGGTGAATAGATTACGCAATTTAACTATTTTTATGATTTATAGTTTATCTCTTTTCCGTTCTCTGGTATTACTTTTTTTATTATAAATTGATTATTTTCAAGTTTTGCATCAGTGATGATAATTCTTTTACCTTCTTTGAAAAAGAAAGTTCTTGGCCATGTGGCATAGGCTCTAAATTTATTGTAGTTTTTTATAGGGTCATCGTTAAGATCAATTAGTCCATCTTCTTTTTTTATCTTTTTACAATGAGTTGCCTTTGATTCTTCTTGAGGAGTAGGTGTTATTTTATTTTCTATAAATTCTGGAAGTGTTTTTACTAAAAGTTCTCCGCCTATTTTTATTAAACGAGTACGTAATTCAGGTGCTTTTTCATCTGATAATATTTTTACTTTTTCCTGTGCGATAATTGCGCCTGCATCCATTTTGTATTCCATTTTTTGAATTGTAATTCCTGTTTCTTTTTCACCATTTAAAATAGCTGATTCCACAGGGGAAGCTCCGCGATATTTTGGGAGAAGAGAATAATGAATATTTATTGAACCAAATTTTGGCATATTCAATAATTCTTCCGGCATTATTTTTCCGTATGCAACGACAATAAAAAGTTGAAAGTTGAAAGTTAAAAGTTTTAAAGTAAATTCATTATCAAGTTTCTCGGGTTGTAAAAAAACTATGTTATTTTTCTCAGCCCAAACTTTGGCTGGTGGGGGAGTAATAATCATTTTGCGTCCTTGAGGGCGATCAGGAGAAGTGACAATAAGCGATGGAATATAGCCATTTTTTTTCAATATTTCTAGTGTTTCTGATGCTACATCTGGTGTGCCAAAAAATGCAACTTGTATATTATTTTTTTCTACTTTTAACTTTCTACTTTTTACTTTATAATTACTTGTTTGGTTTTTCTTCTTTTATATCTTTTGCGTGATCAATAAATAGGACACCTTTTAAGTGATCTGTCTCATGTTGAAATATTTGAGCAAGTAATCCTGATGCTCCACGGGTAAACTTTTTACCATTTTCATCATAAGCAGTGACAGTAGCCTTTTTTGATCTTAAAGTTATGCCATAGAGCCATCGAACAGAAAGACATCCTTCGGGGACCGAATCTTTTTCACGAGATAGTTTTGAAATTGTAGGATTTATAAAAATTAAATCTTTCGGTATATCTTTTTTATCTTTAGGCAAGCCGTTGCCTTTTAAGAAATCTTTATCAAAAATTTTTCCAGAGACGACAAAGATTTTTAGAGAATATCCTATTTGAGGAGCAGCTATCGCTACTCCGTCATCCTGGCTCTTTAAAGCGGAGGACATTTCCTTTAGTATTTTTTGAATCTTCGGAGTCTTGATCTCGTGTATTGGAACTTCTGTCGCGATTTTTCGTAAGACATTATTCTCCTTTTGAACAATTTTTTTTGCCATTTTTTCTATTTTAATTCTTTTAAATAGTCTAGTAGTTTACTTATTTTTATTGTATCTTGAGATCTATTGGACATATCACGTACTATTACAGAATCAGTCAGTGCTTCTTTTAATCCAAATATCAGAACATAAGGTATGGCAAGTTTTTCAGCACTTGCTAATTGTGACCCTAGGTTGTCTTTCGAAAGTGATTGAGCTATTGGGATATGTGCTTTACGCAATATTTCAATAACATTCAAACTTTTTAATTTTGCTTCTGATCCTAATTGTACAAAATATATTTTTGGTTTCTTTATTATTCTAGGTGAAAGTTTTTTGTACCAAGAAGAAGCCACAATTCTATCTACTCCAATTGAAAAGCCGACAGCTGGTACATCTTTTTTGCCACCAATTTGGCGAGCAAGATAATCATAACGTCCGCCCCCAGCAAGAGTGAGTGGAAGGCTACCATCTTCCTTTTTTTCTTCAATTATTTCAAAGACAGTGCGAGTGTAATATGAAAGTCCTCGTACTAAATTTTTATTTATGTTGTATGGAATTCCCATTTCTTCTAAATATTCTAAAACTTCTGAAAAATGTTTTTTACAGGAAGGACAAAGGAAACTCACTGAATCTGGAGCTTGCTCATTTATTTCTATTGTTTTTGGATCTTTTGAATCAAGTATCCGTAGAGGGTTTGTTTTTAGGCGTTCACGGTCGATTGTGGCAAGGCCGTTTATATTTTTTCGATAATAATTTGTAAGTTCTTTAATATATCCATGCCTGCATTCCTTATCTCCGATTGAATTTATGTCAACAGATAGATTTTGTGCTCCCGCTTCCTCTAAAATATTCATTCCAACTTTTATTACAAGAGCATCCATAATGCTTTTTCCACTTCCGAGAGAATCTAAGTCAAATTGATAAAATTGTCGATATCGTCCACGTTGTGGATTGTCGTGACGGAACGTTGGTCCGTATTGATAATACATTACTGGCTGTGGCATCGTTTGCATACCATGTTCTATGTATGCCCGCATTAACGATGCAGTATGCTCAGGTCTCAAAGCTAGGGCATCTTCACCTTTGGTTTTTAGTGTGTACATTTCCTTATCTATAATATCTGTTCCTTCTCCAATACCTGAAGTAAAAACTCTTTCATATTCTAACATTGGAGTTTCTATCGGCTTGAACCCGTAATATACGGCTATCTCTTGAGCCTTTTCAAAGAAACCTTGGAAATTATAGTATTCATCATTCATGATATCCCTCATTCCTTTTGGAGATAAAATTTCTTTAGACTTACCTTTTTCTTGTTTATTTTTTTTCATGTTTTTATTTTGTAATTGATTATTGAGACTGCTTATAATCGCCAGGCATAAATCCTATCGTGTTGATTGGTAGTAATCGCAACAGGGCTCTTCCTACTAAAAGTTTTTTTGGTACCACTCCCCAATACCTTGAATCAGAACTTGCTGGTCTATTGTCACCCATTACGAAATATTCGTTAGCTCCAAGTTCTTTGTGCGCGTCTATCCCACCAGTATTCACTATAAATGATTGATCAAGTTTAAAACCATTTGGGTGTTCTTTATTTGTAATTGTTACTTCATTTATATC
>JBAWYA010000087.1:0-3466 GCA_037143815.1 bacterium
GATGAACCCGATTATCTTCAAGACCCCTTTGCTGTTATGTTGCTAAGTAATGGTTATAAAAAATTACCACTTAAGAAATGGAGAAAGTTAACTGTTGAAAAAGGTAGATTTACTTTATGGGATAAATCTAATTTAGAAGAATTTGATGTTCGGTATAAAGGGAAAAGAAAATATTATGAAAATGAAGTAAAACAATTTCATGCTGATTTTCTTACTGAAATAGCTAAGACAAATCAAGATTTGTTTGAAACACCAAAAGAAGAATTACCACTAAAAGTGAATTGGCGTACTGGGGAATTTGTATATGTCAAAACAAGCGGGACGATTCCACTGAAAGGAAAAGAATACAAGGTGCTTTACTCCTTACTTCATAGTAAAGATTATTTTTCAGAATACGCTTCCCTGTGCAAAGCAATTAAACCATCAATTACAGAAGTTAGGAAAGCACACAAAGACGAATTGTCGCAAGTAATTAAAGATTTGAAAATGCGATTAAAGATTTTACCCGAAACAAAAACAAGCAACCCCGACATTTTTAAAGTTTCCAAGAACGTGGGATATCAGCTTGTTTTTAAAGGTAAAAAGTAAAACACAGAACAAGCCCATATTCAAAACATGTTTTGACAAGGTCATAAAATGCTACAACTAGCCCGCCCCAAAAGCGGGTTTTTATGTCTTTCACTTTCAGCAAAAACTTAATAGATCGGACAGTCAAATGCTTCAAGGAAAAATATAATCACAATATTTCTGATGATGTGGCTAACGAGTACCTGAACTCACTTTCGGGGTTTTTCCTTGCGTTCGTCCGGACGCCCCTCGTGGGCGACGGACGAACGGGGAAACCCGATTGTTCTGTGGGTGCTAGTAACACCCACAGAACGTTGTAGATTTAGACTTTTATGATAGATACACTAAAAATACTAATACCAGTAGACGATAGAAAATTTCTTGAAAAACTTAAGGTAAACCTTATTCGTACTAGCAGAAAAAACCTTGAAACAGGCGAAATGAAATATGAATATTTTACTGGCGAAATTAAAGCAGGTAGTTATTTAAAAACCATTAGCTTTAAAATTAGTGAGGGTATGCCAGTGGGTATATTTTTTGAGTTTTCTCTACCCAAGTATAAGTATGGAAATAACGTAGAGATGATTTGGCCGTCCGAAGTACTGGTAATTTTAGAAAGTTTTAGAAAAGAGTTATGCGAAAAAATTAAGGAGGAATTGCCTCTACTTTCAGAATGGATTGTCTATCGTTTAGACCTTTGCTATAACTGGACTTTTGAGTCAAAAGAAAAATGTCAGTCTCTTATGAATTTTATACAACGTATAGATTATCCCAGAAAAAAGGTACACCGATATGAAACTTCAGTAATGTATATTGGTTCGGCTTACACAATTAAATTTTACTTAAAGGGTGATGAATTTCTTAAAAATTCTTTCAAGGAATCATTAAAGGTAAATGAGGAAAAGACTTACAAACTTCTTGATTGGGCTAATAAAATTTTAAGATTTGAAGTTGAGTTCAGAAAAAACTATTTACAATCTGTTTTTGGTAAAAAGAAAGTAAAAATTTCTGACATTGCTGACGACCAAGCTATCATAGCTATTGAGGCACTCTATCTTGATAAAGTATTTAAATATATTAACAAAGAAAAAATGAAACATGAGGATGTTCGTCAACGTATCAATTCTTATTTTAAACCTGCAAAGGCATACCGTCTCTACAATTTTTACAAAGGTTATTACTTTGAGCAAGACGAGAAATATCATATTGAAAAAGGACTTAACAGGTCTACTATTTTTAACTATAAAAAAGATTTAAAAAAGATCGGTGTTGCTTTTACTGAAAACCTTACCAGTAATGATTTTGTTGCTGTGGAAGAACTTATTATCCCGTCTAAAAATGCACATTTCACTTTACTTGCTTATAATTCAATTCATACTATAGTTAGCATATGAAATACGTAATTTATTGCCGAAAATCATCAGAATCAGACGACAGACAAGCACTGTCTATTGAATCGCAGGAAGCCGAAATGCTAAAAATTGTTGATAAGCTTAGTTTGTCTGTGGTTACTCTCTTAAAGGAAAGTAAGTCTGCTAAACAACCTGATAGACCAGTATTTAACCAAATGATTAAAATGATTGAAGCAGGAAAAGCTGACGCTATTTTGTGTTGGAAATTAGATCGTCTCGCTCGTAATCCTATTGACGGTGGAAAAATTGCTTGGCTTTTGCAAAAAGGACTTATCGCTAACATCAAAACATCTGAAAAAGATTATTTTCCCACTGACAATGTTCTCTTAATGGCTGTTGAGTTCGGTATGTCTAACCAATATGTTATAGATTTAAGTAGTAATGTAAAACGTGGTAACCGCACAAAATTAGAAAAAGGCGAATATCCTAACATACCCCCTGTCGGCTATGTAAATGATAAATTAAATAAAAAAATTATCATAGACACTGAACGCAGTAAATATATTCTTCGTGCTTTTGAATTGTATGCCACTGGTGGTTATGGGTTTAACGAAATTTCAACAATACTTTTTAATGAAGGATTTAGAAGTCGCAATAATTGTAAAATTCCAAAATCGTCAACACAGCGTATTCTTTCAAATACTTTTTATCACGGGGTTATGGAATATGGGGGCAAGTTGTATAACGGAAATCATATACCGATTGTTTCCAAAACTTTATTTTATAAAGCTCAAGAAGTTACAGAAAAAAGAAAACATCCGCATGCCAATAAAATATTCTTCCCACTTCGTGGTTTTGTTACTTGCCAGAATTGTGGTTGTTTATATACTGCCAGTTTGAAAAAAGGGCATGACTATTATTATTGCACCAATGGCAAAGGGGTATGTTCTGCTCACAAAAAATATATACGTGAAAATGAGATGTATAAAAAGATTTTGCCCATATTGGAAACACTAAAATTTGACCCTGAAATTATTGAGATTATGTACGAATCCGCTAAAGAGAAAAATGGCATTGACGACAAGTATTTTAATGAAACGCTAAATAATCTTAATACCACTCTTAAAACTCTACTAGAACGAGAATCAAAGCTTTTAGACGCACTCCTTGATTCGTCTATCACTAAAGAATCACACGACAAAAAAGCTCTTGAATTACAGAACTCCATTTTTCAGATCAAGCAGTCTATGAAAGAAATTGAGGACAAAAAACAAAACCTGTATTCTACTTTGGAACCGACCAGAAAACTGTTTTTAGATTGTATTCATTGGGCGAATGACTTTTTAGAAATAGAACCCGATAAAAAACACGAAGTCGTAAAAAAGGCACTTTGGAACTTTTCTATCAAAGACGAAAAAGTTAGTAATTATATACTTAAAAGTCCTTTCAATGCCATGTCTTTAGCACCAAAAAATGGCACTTTAGATGAACTGCGGTATCTACTGGACGAAGTTCGAATGTATTTTGCTGATAATCCTGACGATCAA
>JBAWYA010000088.1:0-3416 GCA_037143815.1 bacterium
ACCGAGAAAAGATAATCACCATCAACAGCTTTAAAAATTGACAATCGATATACAAGTTCAAGATATAATATTGTAATAATAAAAAAAATAAAAAGAGTATACCATGGGAACATTTTCGTAATCTTTTTCAATTCTTCTACTGATTTTTTTGGCGTTGATAGTCTAACATCAAAAATTTGTTTCATATTTTTAAAAATTCTTTATCAAAAATCCGGCAATCTCTTACTCAAGAATGGGTTAGGATTATTCACAACTTCCCTAGATTTTAACTCATAAATACGATCAATTGAGTTTTTAAATTTTGATAAACCAGCACGAGCTCCAGAGTACCCAGCAGATTCTGCTAAATCTCTAATGGTCTTTCCTGACACATAATACGGATAAGCTAATGTTGTAATTTTGATACCCAAAGCATCTTCAAGAGTTTTTTTACTTTCAGTGAGCTCTATAACGGCCTTCTCGGAACTTATTCTAGAAAGAACAGGGTGTGTCTTGGTGTGCGATCCTATATCAAAACCGTTAGCTATTAAAACTTTCAATTCATCAATATTCATAAAAGCTCCATAATTCAAACTTGCATAATCCGAGACAATAAAAAAAGTGGCAGTAAAACCATATTTTTCTAAAATAGGAACAGCATATTTATATTGTGTTTTCCATCCATCATCAAAAGTAAGCACCATAGCTTTATTTGGCAATTCTGTATTATTTGTCAAACTATTAACATAAGTACTAAAACTTATAGGATTATATCCATTATCTTTTAAATACTTCATTTGCATTTCAAAAACATCGCTAGTCACACGATAATGCAATTGTATAGCACTTTCTTTTTTAATTTTAATTGGACCTAAAGAATGATATACAAAAATAGGTACTTGGTAAATTATTTTTTCAGGACTAGACACTGGTGCTGAATCAAGCGCAAAGACCTTGACTGCCCCTAAAAATAAAATCACTATTATTATAATAAATTTTTTTAAAAAAGATTTCATTGAATTACCTTTAATTTGAAGAAATAAGATCTATGTTATTTTGTATTTTGGTAACCCTCGACATAACATTTCTACCATAAGAACAACTAGAACCGCCAGTGCCATAATATTTGCAAGCTGCTTTCAATTGTGATGCATAACTACTAGTTGCCCCTAAATCCTTTAAAAACATGGCCGAAGCCATCAAAGCATGCTGTGGTTGCCAAGGATCTGGACTGTCTACACCTAGGGCGTTTGCAACCTTTTTGCTTATCCCAAGCCAAGTAGAAGGAATGAATTGTGCAGGACCCATAGCTCCACCATAACCATACCCATTAATTGGACAAGAAACAAGTGTCTTTGCTGGATCACGACCAACTAATGCTGTAATTGTTCGAAATGGAGGAATGTCACGAGTTGGGTGCATCACCTTACTTAATATTTTTCCACTTTTAACAGAAACACCATCTCCTGTATTAAAGTCTGTAACATAACAAGAACCTGAGTCTACACCCAAATTTGATTCCTGAGTAATAATAGCCAAAAGAAAAGCCGGAGGAACATTGGTTAAAATCTCAGCTTTTTTTGCATACTCTAAAGCTATGCCGAAAGGAATTGATTCAGAATCACGCAAAGAAAAAAGAGCATTTCTAATTTTATCAGCACGAGCTTTTTTGTCTGCTACAAGCACTTTATAATTACTCTCCTTTTGTTTAGAAATAGCGAGTAATGTCTTTTTTTCAGCTTCGGATTTTACAACAGCCTTTTGTGCATTTTCTAATTCTACTTTGGCATCTGTCTCTGCGTTTTGTTTTATTTCAAGATCTTTTTTAACAGTTTCAGTTTGTGTTTTGATGCCTAGAATAACATCGACGGATTGTTTTACTGCTTGTTTTATGGAAGTATAAGATTCTAAATCACTATAAAAACTTGAGATACTATCACCTGAAAGAACTAAATGTACTAGAGTTTTATCATCAAATTCATTTGTATTTCTGAGAAGCTGAGCTAAGGATTCATACTCACGATCTATTTTTGCAGAAAGTGATTTAATAGTATTAACTTTATCTGCTATGTCCACTTTTAGTTGAGCAATGACAAGAGCTCTAGCTTTTATTTTTGTTTTTAAAGCATTGATCTGACTAGTTAAATAATCCACATCTCCTTTTAGTGAACCAGTTTGTTTTTGTTGTTCCTTTTGTTGATTTATTAGATCTGCCAATTGAGCCTCTATTTGAACAAGCTCATTCCTGCAATAATCTTTATCAGATTGAGCAGAAGAAACATTCAAACTCAAACAGTCAAAATTTGCATCAACTTTTGGTGCAAAAAACAAAAAAGTAACAATAAAATTTAGAAAAATAAAAACTATGGTTTTCTTGCCCATAGTTCTCATTATAACACATATTGTAATAATTTTTTTATTTTTTCTCTGCCTTTTCTGCCTTAGCTCCGGCTGGAGCTTCTGCTCCGAGAACTGCCTCTTCTTCTTTCTTACCTTTCTTCTCAACTTCAATAGCAGACAAATCAGGGGCTGTAACAACTTCTTCTTTTTCTTCAACTTGAGCAATTATAGATGCAACAACATCACCTACATTTGTGATCGCAACGACTCCAGTTGGTAATTTTATATCAGAAACAAAAATATTATCATCTAGCGTTTGGAGTTTGGAGATATCAACAGAAAGCTTTTGTGGTAAATCAATAGGTAAAGCTTCAATTTCGATTTCATGAAGAACCTTAACAAGATTTCCTATTCCACCCTTAACTGCATTTGATATGCCTTCAAAAATAAGAGGTACCTTGACTTTAATCTTCTTTTTCATATCTATAGCCAAAAAATCTACGTGTATTGGTTCGTCTGTAACTGGATCAACCTGGACTTCATGAATAAGAGCATTAACATCACCATTTGGTGTTGATATTTTAATAGCAGAAGATTCTCCAGCATCACGCCAAATTTTTTTAAACTCAACAGTTGACAATGTTATCGAGGTAACGCTCTCTTTCGCTCCATAAAATACAGCTGGTATTTTGCCAGATTTTCTCAATGCCCCTAGTTTTATACCCGAATCTCGTTTTAAAGCTTTTATTATAAACATAAAAACATTATATATAAAAAATAAAAAAAAGCAACAACTGCGTTAGGTCTTGCCTAACGCAAAGTTAACCACTCAAAAATCTCCCCTATAAAAGAATTTTTATTAGGAAAATATTTTGGGAATAATTCAATATTTAATATCTTATTCTGAACTCGTTTTTCTCCAACAAAATCTAAATAACTTGAATACGAATATTTAGTTAGATAATCAATTGCTTCTTTTTTATTTTTAATCCCTTTTTCTTTCCAATCTTTTTGAATAAGTTTTATTGGATTTAAGTGTATATATGAAAACAGATACTTTAAATGACGATCTGTATTTGCATGTTGTGATTTAAACT
>JBAWYA010000089.1:0-3364 GCA_037143815.1 bacterium
CTTTGTAATACAAGCTAGTATAGCAGTTTCATCACCCGAAAATGTCCATTATGCCGGATTTTACAAAAGATAATGGGCAACATGTTGTTATAGACAGGAATTTAGCCGATGAAAAAGGCGCAGATAAAGAAGGTTGGGGTATCTTTCTTTTTGACGGCAAGCAAGCTCCGCTATATGCGGATATGGTCAATATTCAGTCTGAATACGATAAATATTTCAAATAGATTGATATTGATGTATTGACTTTTCTTGCTGTGCATAATAAACTATCTGTACTATGCAAAAAAGGGATAAACTGCATAGTACACAATAAATACTATGCTAAGATCTACAGTTTTAAAGCAAAAAGGCGATAAAGAGAGGCTTCTTGCCCGTCCTTATATAGAGCGAACGAGGCAAAAGGATGCGCAAAAATGGATTTCTTCTGACCTCATAAAAGTCATACTTGGTCCTCGTCGGGCAGGTAAATCCGTCTTTGCTTTGATGCTTCTTAAGGATAGAGATTTTGCATATTTTAATTTTGATGATGAATCGCTTCCGGGAGAAGAAAAAATTGATCTTGACGAACTTCTTTCAGAGCTAAAGCAAGTGTATGGAGACACAAAATATATTCTCTTTGATGAAATACAAAATCTTCCAAATTGGGAACTTTTTGTAAACCGTTTGCATAGAGCGGGGTATAATTTGGTTTTGACAGGTTCTAACGCAAGTCTTCTTTCAAAGGAACTTGCGACACATCTCACAGGAAGACATATTCCAATAGAAATATTGCCGTTTAATTTTAGAGAAATTTTGAAAGCTAAACAATATGAATTCTCTATTGACAAAATGTTACTGCCTGAAGAAAAAGCAAAACTTTACGGATATATAACTCAATATATGACGAATGGTGGTTTTCCAGAGGTTATTACAAAAGATGTAGAACCCAAGGGCTACCTTGATGTGCTGTTTGACGCGGTTCTTTTTAAAGATGTAATCAAACGACACAAAGTTCGCTTTCCAAAGCAAATAGATAATCTCGAATCGTATCTTATAAACAATGTTTCAAGTCAGTATACTGCCCGAAAACTTGCCAATGTTCTAGCATTTAAAAGTGATATTACTGTGGCGAAATATCTCGGTTATCTAACTGAGGCCTATTTGATTTTTCCATTAGATCGTCACTCAACAAAAGCTACTATGAGATTGCAGTCACCAAAGAAAACATATGTAGTCGATAATGGTCTTATCACTGCCAAAGCGGTTCAACATTCTCCGAACAGTGGAAAACTAATGGAGAATCTTGTTTTTATGGAACTTGTCAAAAGAGGAAATCAGCCAAATCGTGAACTATTTTACTATAAAACTCGCAATGACAGAGAAATAGATTTCGTGCTCAAAAAAGGATATGAAGTAGCAGAGCTTATGCAAGTTACATATGAGACGACTGATCAGTATGTTGAAGAAAGAGAAGTGAAGGCATTGGTGGAAGCGGGAAAAGAATTGAATGTTAAAAAGGGAATGGTTATTACATGGAATGAAAAAAAGGAGGTGGATAAAGATGGAATGATGGTGCGATTTATTCCTCTTTGGGAATGGCTTACTGCGGAGTGATTTTACATGGTTTCTATTTGACAAGATGTTTTTTAGCAAAATAGATGCTAAAATAATTATATGAACAAAACATTAATAATCCATTATTGTGAATAATTGGTATTAAAATGATATATGAATTTGACGAGAAAAAGATTGTGGGTGATCAGCAGGATTTTATGAAGAAAGTCTTGAATATTGTCATTCCTTATTTAGCAACTTCTTGTCAGTATTATCAGTTTGGTGTTTTTGCAGATAAGAAAATAAAATTAGAGTTGCCTTATCGTGGGGAGCTTCCTGAACAGCAAGAAGAAAAAGAAAAAATAATACAAAAAATTATGTCTGAAATTTTTGAAAAATCAGATTCGCTCGAGCGTTTTCAACTTTTCTTAGATAATCAAAAGATTTCAAGATGGCGTACGAGTGATGACAGGGTGTATATGTTTGAGTATTCTGATGATAATTCTTCGTGGGTACTCAATCTTTCGGACGAACAGTTTCAAGGGCTTCAAAGAAAATTAAATGAGCAAAATCTTCCTATTGATTTATTTGTTTTAGTTAAATATAAAGTGGTATAATTTATCTATGTATATTATTTACGCATTGTTGGGGGCGGTGATGGCCAGTGCTGGGACTATCTTTGCAAAGCTTGGCTTGAAAGGTGTTGATGCAAATTTGCTTACAGCTATACGAGGTATCGTGATGGCTTTGATTGTTACTTTAGCGGCTCTTTCTTTTGGTAAATTATCTATTTCTGCTTTTCAATCTTTATCCACCAAGCAATGGGTTTTTGTAATTTTGTCAGGTTTGGGTGGAGCTTTTTCTTGGATATTTTTCTATCAAGCTTTGGCTGTCGGTCCGACAGTGGCAGTGACGGTGATAGATAAACTCTCAATAGTTCTCACTGCGATTTTGGCAGTTGTTGTGTTGGCGGAAGGCATTACTCTTCAAGCGGGGATTGGACTTTTGCTGGTTGTGATAGGAACGCTATTTATTGCTGTCCCATGGGAAAAGATTTCTAAATTATTTTCTTAAATTTGATGATTTATTCAATTTCAAAGGTCTCTAAATTGGCCGTAACCTGTTCATAACCTTTGCATCACTTTGTTAATAAATTGACTTGGCGTTTTTAAATTTAAACCAAGATGTAAACGTTCGTAATTGTAGTATCTCAAATATTTACCCAAGGCGCAATTAATTGCTCGGACATTAGTGTTTACTTTGTCGATACATTCTTCCTGAAGCGTTCTGTTGAATCTTTCAATATGAGCATTGTCATTTGGCTTGCCAATTCTGGTATATCTGTGATTCTTTTTGATTTGGGTCACAAACCATTTTCCAAATTCTGGTCCATGATCTGATTGCAACATTTCAAATTTAAATGATGTTAACTCTTGCGCTTCTCTGACAAAATTCAAACAAATTTTACTGTTCATTTTTCCATAGCATTTAGCATGGACCCACCTTGAATACACATCAATTAATACAAATACGTAAATTCTTTCCTTTTTACCAATCATTAAGTGGATAGTATCAATTTGCACTAAATCGCCTGCTTTAAGGGGATATGGGCGATTCACGTGGGGATGATATCGTTTCCACGGACTTTTCTTTTTCAAAAGACCATGTCGATCAAGTGTACGCTTCACTGAAGAAAGTGAAATTTTAATTCCTTGATTGATTAATTCTTGATGAACCACTTCAGCACATCTTCCATTTTTAATTCTAGTTTGAAATATTTTCCAAACTAATTCATCGCTTAATTGTTTCGGATGATGTTTGGGTTTTGAAG
>JBAWYA010000090.1:0-3294 GCA_037143815.1 bacterium
CAAGATATTTCTTTTTCTAAAAATAGAAAATGGTCCTGGTGTAACGTGTATTCCACCAAGAAAAGCAAGCATTTTTTTTGTATAAATTGCCATATCATATTCTGCTTTTTGTGCACCTTGTAATATATTTTTTGGATTATAAACTACAACAGATGGAGCAACAGCCATCGTATTTTTATCATCAAAATGCGTTATTATCCTCTTTAGTGCTTCACTATCAACAAAGGAATCCGCATCAAGACACCCAACAAAAGGAGTATCTAGGTATTGAAGCCCTAAATTTAGTGCGGTATATTTACCACCATTTTTTTTATGAAAAACTTTAATATTAGGGTATTTTTCAAATTCTTTTATAATTTGCCAAGTATTATCTTTACTTCCATCATCAATAATGATTAATTTAAGTTTATCTTTTGGATAATCAAGATCAAGAAGAGATTCAATCGTCCCTCTTATCGTTTCACCTTCGTTATAACATGGAACAATAATTGTAACCCCGGGATATTCTGGAAGAGAAATAACCCCTTTGCGAACAAGAATTTTGTTTTTTCTCTCAAAGAAAGTAACAAGAAAAAATACCTGCACATAAACAGAAAGAAAGCTTAATATATAAAATATTACACTTGAAGTTGAAGCCATATTTGCTTATATAATAACATTTTTTGTGAAAAAAGTAAAACCAGCCCATTTTTGAAAAATGAGCTGGAAAGTAAAAAAAGTAAATTACATTTTAACTTCTTCCTTTTTTTCTTCAACAGGACAACATGCTTCTTTACATTTGCCACATTTACAACCAAAAATCATAATAACTGAAGCAATCCCCACAAGAACATAGACAATGGCCTCAAGCATAGATATAGAACCTAAAACCAAGTGAACTACGTTAAAAGCATCAGCACTTTTGCCTAAAAGCATACCTATGCCAACCAAACCCCAATTTATTCCACCTATGATTACCAAAATTTTAGCAACCATACTCATTACACAACCACCCTTACAACACTTTTCTTTGCAAACTCCATCTTTACAATTTCCACACATATCTTTATTTTTATCTTACTTAACTTCATAAAAAGAAAAGCAAGAATTTTAATTAATTTATAATGTTTATAATGACCTTATTCCCTAGTATAGCATATTAAAAAAATATGTTATACTAGGATATTAATAATTTATAATTTATAAAAAACATGGAAAATGAAGAAAAAATAGAACATACACACCATATTAAAAAAAGCACAATGAATCAAAGTCAGATAGCCGGGGCAATTATAGTTGCAGGATTAATAATTGCCGGGGCAATATTATTAAAAGGACAACAACCCACGCAACAAGTTCCAGCGGCGGTGAACAATGGTAATCCCACAGCTCAAAATGTACAAGTCAGAGCTGTAAAGGCTGACGAGCACATAGCTGGAAATGCTAATGCTAAAGTAGTTATAGTTGAATATTCAGATAGTGAATGCCCTTTCTGCAAGATGTTTCATAACACAATGAACCAAGTCATGGCACAAACTTCTGGGAAAGTAGCTTGGGTATATAGACATTATCCTATCGCTCAACTTCACTCAAAAGCATTCAATGAAGCTGTGGCTATGGAATGCGCATGGGAACAAGGGGGAAATGATTCATTTTGGAAATTTACCAATGAACTTTTTGTAAGGACAGGATCAAATAATACACTTGACCCACTTGAACTTCCTAAAATTGCAACAAGTATAGGTATCAACGTTGATACTTTTAATACTTGTCTTTCTACTCAAAAATATGCAGATAAAGTGAGAGCTGATATGGCAGACGGTACAAAAGAAGGTGTTAATGGTACCCCACATTCTTTTATTTTGAAGAATGGAAAAGTAGTTGATGTTATTGCAGGGGCTGAACCAGTCGATTCTGTAATGCAGAAAGTTAATGCAGTCTTAAAATAAAAAAATAAAAAAATCCCCCGATACGGGGGATTTTTTTATTAATCAAAATATAACTGGGTACAATGTTTTGACTCCACTCGGACATTGCATGAATAAATTCATGCATGCTCCTCGTTAGTCAAAATAGTTCTTTAATCTTGCTATTTTTTCATGCTGACGAAGTTTTTCATGGACCTTAGCTTCAATCTGACGAATTCTTTCACGTGTCACTTGAAACTCTTCTCCTACCCTCTCAAGAGTATGCTGTATACCATCAATCAATCCGTAGCGCATTTCAAGAATTTTTCTTTCTTTTGGGTTAAGTTCAGAGAGAACTTCTCGAATTTGATCAGACAGAATTCTTCGAGAAGACTCTTGGTCTGGACGCAATATTTTGTCATCTGGAATAAAATTTTCAAGCGTCGACTTATCGTCATCATCTCCTACGGGTTGTTCAAGTGAGATAGTTTCTTGACTAATATTTTCAATTACATGTATTTTTTCAACTGGCACACCCATTTCAGTGGCAATTTCTTCAGACAAAGGATCCCTGCCTAAATCTTGGCTTAATCTTCTATATACTTGTTTATATTTTGAAATAGTCTCAACCATGTGGACAGGAATACGAATTGTGCGAGATTGATCTGCAAGCGCACGAGTAATAGACTGACGAATCCACCATGTTGCATAAGTTGAAAATTTATATCCCTTGGTCCAGTCAAATTTTTCAACTGCTTTAAATAGACCTAAATTCCCCTCTTGAATCAAATCAAGCAAAGTTAAATTTGCACTTCTTCCTACGTATTTTTTTGCAATTGAAACAACTAGACGTAAGTTTGCACGAGCAAGTAAATTTTTTGCCTCTATGTCTCCATGTTCTATGCGTTTTGCTAAATCTTTCTCATCACTTGCATAAATTTAAGGATACTGACCTATCTCTTTTAGATACATTTGAATAGAATCATGCATTGTGGACTCATTCAAATCATCATTTACATCAGCATCAAGATTGAGTAGATTCCCACCCTCAAGCACATCAATGCCTGCTACAGTAAATTTTTCATAAAGTTCATCTAAAAAAAATATATTATTTTCAATATCAGGAAAAGTTTTTAATATCTCATCATAAGTGACAAAACCTCTTTTATGCCCTTTTACAATAAGCTCATTTGACAAGCGACTTAATTCTTGTGTCTTTTTCTCTCCAACTGTTAATTTCTTAGTTGTTATTTTTTTTGATAATTTTTTGTTTATTTTTTTTATAACTTTCTTTAATTTTTTATTTTTTGCTTTTTTAACTTTAGTTTTTTTTATTTTTTTATTCATTTTTTTGTTTATTTTTTTTACTTTAGTTTTTTTCATATATATAAATCAAATTTATTTCTTA
>JBAWYA010000091.1:0-3259 GCA_037143815.1 bacterium
GGTTTTCTTTTTTTTAGGAATTTTCTTTACGGTGCTAGCTTTTGTTGCAGTATTCTCAGTTTATTTTTTTAGGAAACAGATTTTTACAGTTGAGGTAAAGCCCCAATATGCTCCTATTATCTTTATAGACAAAACACAATTTAAAGAAATTTCTGGATTAAAGAAAGACCAAATAACTCAGACTATCCTAAACGAAGCAAATACGGCGGAATTTAAAAGTGGGGGAATAGAGGCAATCTTCCCAACAGCAGATAAGCAAACTTTAGGATTTAGGGCTTTTTTAAATTCCATTGAAGCAAACCTTGATCAAACAAAAATTGAATTTATTGATGATAATTTTTTGATTGGTGCTACAAATAAAGGAGGGAGAGGCTTATTTATGTTACTAAAAATGCGTTCAATTCCAGATGTTTTTGATGTTATGCGTTCTTGGGAAAGTAAAATGTTCCTTGATTTGCATGGGATGTTTGGAGTAAATCTTAATAATGATACAAAATACTTGTTAACAAAAGATTTTGAAGACGGAATTATCCAAAACAAAAATGCGAGAATTCTCCGTGATAACGATGGGAAGATACTGATGATGTATGTATATATTGGAGATGATGCATTGATCATTACCAATTCTGAGATTGCAACAGGGGAAGTGATGTTACGTCTTGCCTCAAGTAAAATAAAGAAGTAGTAAATAAGTTGCCTTTTATTTTTTAAATGCTATCATTTTGTCATGTTAGATAAAAAGAAAATTAAAGAAAGATTGGAAAAAGAAAGGGACATTTTAGTTAGTGAAATGAAAGATATGGGGAAATTAAACCCAGAAACTGGTGAATGGGAAACCGTCCCAGAAGAAATGAATTATGTTGAAACAGATCAGAATGATATGGCTGATAGATTTGAAGATTTTGAATCTAAAAGCTCAATGATGAAAGTACTCGAGTCCAAGCTCCAAAAAGTGTTACATGCATTAAAAGGTATTGGGAGAGAATCTTTCGGGAAGTGTGAAGTTTGTAAAAAGGATATTGAGCTTGCTCGAATGGAAGCAAACCCAGCAGCTAGGACTTGCAAAAAACATTTAAATCAATAAAAAATTATGTCGTTCGCAAGAGTATATTCTGCTCAGACGCATCTTTTAAAAGGTAAAATTGTTACCGTAGAAATTGATATTACAAAAAATACGCTACACGCTTTTACTCTTGTTGGGCTTCCTGATAAAGCAGTTGATGAATCAAAGGATCGCATGAGTTCAGCACTAAAGAACTCAGGGTTTTCATCTCCTAAAAATCAAAATCAAAAAATAGTAATATCTTTGTCGCCTGCGGACCTCAAGAAAGAGGGTCCGTATTTTGATTTGGCAATTGCCCTAGCATATTTACTTTCGGCTGAAGAAATAGATTTTGACCCAGAAAAGAAAATATTTCTTGGAGAACTTTCTTTGAACGGAGAACTTCAACCAATAAAAGGAGTGTTACCATTGACAGAGCTTGCCATGCGATTAGGTTATAAAGAAATATTTGTACCAATCGCAAACGCCGAAGAAGCGGCTCTCATAAAAGGAATTACTGTTTATGGGGCACGTACTTTAAAAGAAGTCGTGGATCATATTTATAAAATAAAATACGATAAAAATGGAAATCCACTTGAAAAAGAACGTCCAAAAATTTTACCTCAAAAATTAACGGAAATAATTCATAAAGATAAGAATCGTGACGTAGATTTTTCTGATATCCGTGGGCAAGAAAGTGCTAAGCGTGGACTTGAGATTGCTGCAGCTGGTGGACATAACATAGCTCTATCTGGTCCTCCTGGAACTGGCAAGACTATGCTTGCAAGAGTGTTTTCACACATACTACCTGAACTCGACAATGATGATATTTTAGAAATCACAGGGATTCATTCTATCGTGGGGTTGCTTGAAGATACACTTATCACTGAGCCGCCATTTCGTGCACCACATCATACAGCGAGTTATGTTTCTATGATTGGTGGTGGAGCAAATCCTAAACCAGGAGAAGTGACATTAGCACATAAAGGAGTACTTTTCTTAGATGAATTTCCAGAGTTTGAAAAAAGAGTTTTAGAAGCACTCCGACAACCACTTGAAGATAATATAGTTTCTATTTCACGAGCACGAGGATCTGCGATTTTTCCTTCGAATTTTATTTTAGTTGCTGCGATGAATCCTTGTCCTTGCGGAAATAAAGGAAATAAAGATAAAAATTGTATTTGTAAGCCGAATGACCTAGATAGATATGCACGTCGAATTTCGGGACCAATTATTGATCGAGTAGATTTATGGGTAACGGTTGGAAATGTAGATTATAAAAAGTTGAGTGATGAAACCCCAACAGGGGAGAAGACAGAAACAATAAAAGCTCGAGTAAAAAATGCGAGAGCGATTCAAGATAGAAGATTTTCTGCTAAGGGAGTAAAACAATCTTCAAGAAAAATAAAAACAAATAGTGATATGAATGTAAAAGAACTTAGTGTTTATGCCCCACTTAGTTCTGAAGTAAAACAACTTTTGAACAATAGTGCTGAAAGATTGGCACTATCTGCACGTGCATACCATCGAGTTATTAAAATTGCGAGAACTATTGCAGATCTTGAAAATTCTCCTGACATAAGGCAAAATCATATTTTAGAGGCTTTGCAATACAGGCCTAAAGTGAATTCATAGTATTTTATTAATTATTGATTAATAAAAATTAAAGAACTATAATTAGCATATGGAAAAACAAAAATTTGGTGTAGAAAGTGGATCGTCAAAGGTACTTAAATTATTAGCTTTAGTATTAGGAATGGGGGCAGCAGAACAAGCTATGGCTCAGGTTCCAATGGAGCAACTAGTAAAAGAAGCGAAGGTGATAGAAATGCAGCTTTCAGAAAATGCTGCCAAGAAAGGCAAACAGCTTCTTGTTAATGGTGTCCCGGCTGTAGCTATTGATAATGATTCTAGTAAACTACAGGTAAGATATCTTGATAATGAGAGGACTAAACCAATTAGTTTTCTTATATATAAGAATAAAAAATATTTTTGGGATAGTGATGCTGATGGCAAAATAGATGGTATTTATGTAGATAAAAATGAGAATGAAGGTAAGATGCCCAGCGAAGAAGAATATATGAAAGTAAAATTAACGATAATGAGTGGAGGTCCTTCTCAAACAGAGTTAGATTTAGGGGATATGATGAATAAAGGAAAAGGCAATAAATATATATATTTTAGAAAAAATGAAGTACGAAATTAAATGCATTGGTT
>JBAWYA010000092.1:0-3182 GCA_037143815.1 bacterium
TGGAAAAAATATGATTCAGAAAAATCAGGATTATATTAATAAAGCAAAAGATGTGAAAAATATAATTGAACAAAATAATGCAAAAGCTACAGAAGAACTTTAAAAGTAATGAAAAAAGAAAGTATTTTTTTTTAAATATGATATTTTAGTTCCCGGTTTTATTTCTTCGGGATTACTTTTGGGTGGTATTTTTTATGGGTTACATTTTGAAAATATAGATCATATAATTTGGTTTATTACGTTAGTGATAGGTTCTATGCCTTTTATCTTTAGGACTTTTAAATCAATATCTAAAGGCAAGTTTGGTGTAGATCTTATTGCGATAGTTGCCATCTTTGCCTCATTTTGGGCTGGGCAATATTTGGCTGGAGTCGTGATTTTATTAATGCTTTCTGGTGGGGAAGCATTGGAAGTATTTGCTCAAGCTCGGGCAAAAAAAGAATTAACTAATCTTTTAGACAAGGTGCCATCAATTGCGCATATTAAACATAAAGATAATAAAATTACTGATGTTGATGTTGATGAAGTACAGATTGGTGATATTTTGGTTATAAAACCAGGAGAGGTGGTTCCTATCGATGGTATTGTTATATATGGGATATCAAATTTAGATGAGGCTGTAATTACTGGAGAAAGTTTACCTGTTGAGAAACGTCCAGGATCGATGATCTATAGTGGTTCCATAAATGAAGAACGTGCTCTTGAAGTCCGAGCTATAAAAATCAGTGAAGATAGTAAATATCAAATAATAGTTAAGTTGGTGAAAGAAGCACAAGATGCGCAAGCTCCGGTTGTCCGTTTGGCAGATCGTTACGCTTTAATTTTTAATATTGTTACATTTGTTGTGGTGATCATCGCTTGGATTTTATTTAAAGATCCGATTAGGGTTTTGGCTATACTTGTAGTAGCTTCTCCTTGCCCATTAATTTTAGCTACACCAATTGCGATGATTTCAGGAATTAGTAAAGCTGCTAGTCGTGGAATAATTATAAAAAATGGTACAGCTTTAGAGAAATTAGGAGAAGTAAAAGGTTTGGTTTTTGATAAAACTGGAACTTTGACTTTGGGTGTTCCTGAAGTTGTGGAGTTGATTTCAGTTTCTGATATGTCTGCTGATGAAGTATTGAGGATCGCAGTTTCTGTAGATCAACTTTCAGCACATATTTTTGCACGATCTTTAATTCAATATGCTAATAGGAAATCTTTGGAATTAGATTATCCAGAAAGTTTTGAGGAAGTTTTTGGTCAAGGAGTTAAAGCTAAGATAAAAGATCAGATTTATTTCTTTGGTAAATTAAAATATATTATTGATCAAAATATAATAGTTAAAAAAGAAGTTGGAAAGATGCATGAAGTTTTTCAGCAACAAAGTAAAACAGTTGTTTACTTAAGTAATGATAAAAATTTACTTGGTTATATAATATTTGCCGACATTATAAGGCCTGAAACTAAATTAATGTTTAAGTCGATAAAGGAACATGATGTGTCTAGGTTGATTATGTTAACTGGTGACAAAAAAGCTGTAGCGGAAAACATTGCAAATGCTGTCGGTATAACAGAGTTTCAAGCAGAGTTGTTGCCGGAACAAAAGGTGGAGTGGTTGAAGAAAATTCAAAAAGAATATGGGCCGATGGCTATGGTGGGAGATGGTGTAAATGATGCTCCAGCATTGGCTATCGCTAGTGTGGGTATTGCTATGGCTTCACACGGAGCTACTGTTGCTTCTGAAGTTGGTGATGTGGTTATTATGGTTAACAATATAGAAAGAGTACATGATGCATTACACATTGCTCAAAATGTTATGAAGTTGGCTAAACAAGGTATTTTTTTTGGAATGGGTGTAAGTATTATATTAATGATATTTGCATTATTTGGTTATATTTCACCAATATTTGGCGCTCTTGCACAAGAAGTTCTAGATGTAATAGTAATCATCAATGCTTTGAGACTTAATTTTCAAAAGATATGACATATGAAATTTAGTGGTATAATAATTTTATGGTTTTTAACATAGCAAAACATTTATCATCAAAACATTGTAGTAAATGCCACGGCGAAGGGGATGGATTTAAATGTCCAAAATGTGGATATTTGAGTACTCAACACGACCCTCTTCATTTTAATAAATGTTCTCAAAAATCAATGGTACAAGTTCGATGTAAAAAATGCGGTGAAGCAGAAACTAAATGCACTTGTTTATAATATGAATTCTAAATCTTTAATTTGGATTTTTATGGCTATAGGTTCAGTAATTGGGGGATACATTCCTACTTTTTGGGGAGCTGGTTTCTTTTCTTTTTCATCTGTAATTTTAACTGCCGTGGGAGGTATTTTAGGTATTTATTTAGGTTTTAAAATGAGTAATTAATAAGTCGTGATATTCTCTTGACATCTTTTTTGTTTTCGTTTATACTCTTTTCATCAGTATGAATATTACAAGAAACAGTTTAAAAGGCAGGCCCTAGCAGACTATTTCTTTTGTCTGTCAGAGCCGCCCAAAGGCGGTTTTTTTGTTACAAAATCAGGACGAATTGCAAATTGAAAATTGAAAACCTGTCAGGTAATGTTAATGAGGTCTTTTGAGACCTAGACAGGAAAAAGCCAAGAAGAATATTTGAGTAGCGAGCGGTCGCAAAAGAATATTCTGTTAATTTTTTTTGGCTTTGTTTGTCCTCGCGTAAGCGAGGTTGTGGTTTTCAAATTTCTTAACAGGAAATTTAAGAGCGTACGGTGGATGCCTTGACTTTAAGAGGCGAAGAAGGACGTGGCGTTGCTGCGATAAGCTTCGGGGAGGTGCTTAGCAACCTTTGATCCGGAGATTTCCGAATGGGGAAACCCTGTTGAGTATACCTCAACAATTTTTATCTTTATGATAAAAAAGCGCACCCTGGGAAGTGAAACATCTCAGTACCAGGAGGAGTAGAGACAAATATGTATTTCCCCAGTAGCGGCGAGCGAAAAGGAAGAAGCCCAAACTTCAGTAGCAATACTGGAGGGTTGTAAGATAGTAGTTTAGAATTTAATTTTTAGAAGAGTCAAAAAATAAGTTATTAGCTTAAGTTGCTGGAAAGCGACACCATAGAGGGTGATAGTCCTGTGAGCGAAAATAATTTATCTCTTTTATTACTATTCTTGAGTACCCCAGGACATGAATGGCCGGGGGGAATCCAGCGGAACTAACC
>JBAWYA010000093.1:0-3089 GCA_037143815.1 bacterium
ACCCTTACAACAATTACTCATTGATTTACACATATTTTTATATAATAATTAATCCCGACGCTTTCAGGGTCGGAACTCCGACTTTACGTCGGGGTTAATAATATTGTTTTCGACTAACAAGATGATTATACCATATTAACTAAATATGCTACAATAACGATATTAATAATATATTTTTTAATTAACACAAATACAAATGGATAAAATAGAAGAAGTAAATATCATCAAAAAAGACAACAACAATCAACAAATAGTCGGAGCAATAATTATAGCTGGAGTCTTGATAGCCGGAGCAATTTTATTAAAAGGAAATCTGCCACAAAAATCTGCTAATAATACCAATAATGGAATCCCACTCACAACGCTAGCTCCTATAAATAAAAACGACAGGACTATCGGTAATACAAATGCAAAAGTCGCTGTTATTTTATATGAAGACTTTCAATGTCCTTTTTGTGGAGCAGTTTCTGGTCTTACGTATAATACAGATGCTCTAAAATATTTGAAAAAGATTGACCCAAGTTGGACACCTTTTATGACGGGAATTAATGAAAATGTAAAAAGTGGAAGCTTGTTACTTGTGTATAGAGACTGGGCATTCTTGGGAACAGAGTCTGTAAAATCAGCAGAAGCTGCAAGATGTGCTTCTGATCAAGGAAAATTCTGGGAATATCATGACTACCTATATGCTCATCAAAATGGAGAAAACAAAGGAGAATTCTCTAATGATAATTTAAAAACTTTTGCAAAGATTCTAAATTTAAACACCACCAACTTTAATCAATGCTTAGATAGTGATAAATACGCACAAGCAGTAGCTGATGCTAAAACTGAAGGAATAAATGCTGGAGTTACAGGCACACCAAAAGGATTCATCTTAAAAGATGGAAAAATTGTAGGAACTATAGATGGAGCTGAGTCAGGAGTAACAATCAAACAAAAAATCGACGCTGTGCTGAAATAAAATACCTCCACCCCGTCTCGCTTCTACGAGCCACCCCTCAAGAGGGAAATTTTAGTCAAAGTAATTCTTACTAAGCAAAACTTATTTGTTTTATTATTGAATCAATTTGAAACTTGGAAGCACATCTTTTTCTATGCTTTCACCCATTGTGTATATAACAAATTTCTTTTTAGCAGATTGAAAAAAACATCGTACTCATTATGCCAACCCTTACCTTCACCCAAATAAAAATGGATTCTAACGCAAAAGGAGCCCAAAGGGCTCCCAGAGCGATGAATCAAGGTATCATAAGGAATTAGTGAATATTTTTTAATACCATTGTTGGAAGAAATATTAAAAAGTTTTCCAACTAAAATACTTGGATTTCATACAGACAATGGGAGTGAATATATCAAAAAGACTGTTGCTAAATTATTAAACAAAATGATGGTTGAACAAACTAAAAGCAGATCACGAAAAACAAATGACAATGCATTAGTAGAAGGCAAGAACGGAGCGATTGTGAGAAAATATATGGGATACGGACATATCCCCAAAAAGTATGCAAAAGATATCAATATTTTTTACAGAGATTACTTAAATCCATATCTGAACTATCACCGCTTTTGTGGATTTGCTACTGACTATGTAGATGAGAAAGGTAAAGTGAAGAAAGTGTATGAGACATACATGACACCAATACAAAAACTATTTTCAATACCTGAATGTCAGAAATATTTTAAAGAAGGAATTACAAAAGAATTATTAGAACAAGAATCAAGGTCGATGAATCATTTTGAAGCTGCTAAAAATGTAGCCGAAATGAGAACAGAATTATTTAAAAACATTAAGAGAATATGATATGATTTGGGTGTAATTTAGAGATTAGAAAATACTCAATTATAAATTGTACTTTGTCGGCCTTTTAGTAGAATCTAATCAAAATAGTTTTTTAATCTTGAAATCTTTTCATTCTGGCGGAGTTTTTCGTGCACTTTTGCTTCAATTTGACGAATACGCTCACGAGTCACACCGAACTCTTCACCTACCCTTTCGAGAGTGTGTTGAATACCGTCTAACAATCCATAACGCATTTCAAGAATTTTACGTTCTTTTGGATTAAGTTCACTCAAGACTTCACGAATTTGATCAGAAAGAATTCTGCGAGAAGATTCTTGATCTGGACGCAATATTTTATCATCTGGAATAAAGTTTTCTAGTGTTGATTTGTCATCATCATCCCCGACAGGCTGTTCCAAAGAAACTGTTTCTTGACTGATATTTTCAATCACATGAATCTTGTCTACTGGAATACCCATTTCTGTAGCGATTTCTTCCGCTAAAGGTTCCCGACCTAAATCCTGACTAAGTCTTCTGTATGTTTGTTTATATTTAGAAATCGTCTCAACCATATGCACAGGTATGCGAATAGTTCTAGACTGATCAGCAAGTGCTCGAGTAATAGACTGACGAATCCACCAAGTCGCATAAGTAGAAAACTTATATCCTTTGGTCCAATCAAACTTTTCAACAGCCTTAAATAAGCCCAAATTGCCCTCTTGAATCAAATCAAGAAGAGTGAGGTTCGCTGATCTTCCCACGTATTTTTTCGCAATCGAAACCACGAGACGCAAATTCGCACGGGCAAGCAAATTTTTTGCCTCAAGATCTCCGTGTTCAATGCGTTTCGCAAGATTCTTTTCATCACCCGCATGAATGAGTGGATATTGTCCTATTTCTTTCAAAAACATTTGAATAGAATCATGCATAGAAGATTTATTCAAATCTTTATCTGTAAGATCTATATTTAGATTAAGCAAATTTCCACCTTCTAAAACATCTATCCCTGCAACTGCAAATTTCTCATAAAGTTCATCCAAAAATAAAATATTATTTTCTATATCAGGAAAAGTTTTTAATATTTCATCATAAGTAATGAACCCTCTTTTGCGTCCTTTTTCTATAAGTTCATTTTAAATAGTGGCTAAATTTTCTGCTTTTCTTTCTGCAGAAGATAATTTTACCACTTTCTTGCCTACCCCTTGCTTAGACACTGATTTTGACTTAGATTTCTTTACCTTTTTTGCCTTTACTTTTTTACTTTTCTTATTCAATTTTTTATTTTTTTTATTTTTCATATATTTTT
>JBAWYA010000094.1:0-3088 GCA_037143815.1 bacterium
GTTTGGTAAAATTAGCCACTGTGTTTGGAGCTTGTTTATCAAAAAATTCTATAGCTATGTCTCCTTGATTTGTATGCAATGTCGCTTTCATAATTTTATCAGATTGATTATTTGAATTAATAATATTTCCCTCATCACTTTTACCATTTGTAAAAAGCCAAACACCTAAAACAACTAAAATCAATACAATAACAATGTTGATATATTTATTCATAGAAGTAATATAACATAAAATAATTAAATTATAAACATCTAGACACCAAGGCCACTTAAAGAACTAACATAATTACTAAAAAATGACGGTAATGTAATGGCTAATCCAACAAGTGGTAAAACAATTGCAATAACTGTAATCCAGGTCATTATCAAAAAATATCTCCTTGTCTTTTCCACAGATTTATATATTGCATCTATTTTTAAACCCTGTTCTTCTATTTTTTTCTTTAATTCTTCATCCATATTTTTTAATCTTCTTTTTTGTAAAAATGAGCGACCAAAACGATAGCCAATAATGCAAAGAAAATGGTCAAAGCAAGCATTGGTATAGAAATATATCGACCAAATTCTGATACTAATTGTTGATAACAAGACACAACTGAAGCATAACATGGTAATGAACTATTTTCGCCAAAATAATAAAAGAAATTTTGATATATAGATACCACAAAACCTATAGACAGAAGAGGTAAAACATATTTCACTATTTTACGATCTTTGTACCAAATAGCTATTGCGAAAATAAAAACTAAAGGAAACAAAAATATTCTCTGATACCAACATAATTGACATGGTAGAAAATGAATAATTTCTGAATAGATTAAAGAAGTGAGCGAAGCAAATAAAGAAAAAATAAAACCCAATGTAAGATAATGTTTATCTATGAAATCCAAAAATTTGTTCTTTCTTGGACCCAAGAAAAGCACAAACAAAGCCACCACAGAAAGAATCTGTAAGATTATAGCCCCTACCCCTAAAAAAATATTTAAATAATGTACTGTAATAGTATTCATATTTATTTTTTATTTAGGTAACTCGCAGGAAGTTTTGTCTGCTAATTGCTGAAGTGTGACTTCTCCATTTAAGCGTGATCCATCAGCAAATTCCCAAGTAGGATAACCAGTGATCTTTTTGTCTATACAAATTTTAGTCTGTCCTTGAGCATCAGATGTGGAACATTCTACATAAGGCAATAATTTAGCAGATGAGCCAAAAAGTTTCTTTGTGGCTTGGCAGTGTGGACACCAAAAAGCTCCATAAAAAACAGCTCCTTTATCTTTCAAACATGTTGCAAATGTATCATATTTTCCAGGTCCTGCTGGCACAGTATTGGTATTTAATTTTAATATAAAAGCAATAAATGTACCCACTACCAAAAGACCAATTATTGAAAAGAAAATTTTTATATTATTATTTTTCATAAAATGATTATATCACATTTAATATTTTTGGTAAAAAGATAATTAAACCAACGATAATAGCCACAAATACAGATAATAAAACCGCTGCTGCTGCTACATCTTTTGTGTCTCTCGCAAAAGGATGATATTCCGGAGAAGTTAAATCGATATCTATTTCAATAGCAGTATTTAATGTCTCAGTGATAAAAACAAAACCAATAGCAAAAGTAAGCGCAATCCATTCCAAGCTAGAAATTTTGAAACAAAATCCAAAAATTATTGCAACTATCGCAGATATTATATGTATAAATAAATGTCTTGTTATTTTAGAAACAACATATAAACCTCGAAATGCATTCAAGAATTTCTCACTATATTTTACCTCACGCCAGGCTTTTTTTTCCTTTATAGAATCCATCTAATTATATAAATTTTATTTAACTTCCGGCAATACACAACCACTTATGCTTGATAATTTTTCTAAACTTTGTTCACCAGCATATTTTGTCCCACTCGCATCTATCCAAGTTGGATAGCCTTCTATTCCCTTTTGTAAACATAAATCTGGATTTTCTGTACACTCAACGTAAGATGCATACTTAAAAGAATCAACAAAAAGAGCTTTCTGCGCTTTACAATGTGAACACCAAGTAGCACCATACATAGTTAAATTCTTCGTAGCGAGACATTGCGCAAAAGCATCATATTTGGTTGAAACGACTACTGGCTGTTTTCCTGAATTAATCAATATAGCCACGATTACCCCTAAAACTATTAACCCAATTACTGAAAAAATGATATTTTTATTATTCATATTTTATTCTTTACAACAATCAACAAGCTTACTCATAATGTCATCAAAAGACATGGGCTTTTCCGCGTCTAGACTATTTTTGACTTCAGGTATATTAATAATTTTTAATCTAAGCCCAAAAAACAAATTAAAAATCTTGTAGGCAAAACTAAACATTTGTTGTGCATCTTCTGTTTTACCATCTCCTTGCAATTTGGTGCCGACTTCCATAAGTCGCATTGTGGTTGCTAATAAATGTTTAGATATACACCAACTTTCACCTTCTGTTTTATCTATCATGCGAGCCAAAAGAACTTTTCGCATTTCTCTTACCTCTTTTAACATATCGTAATACTCACTCTTGCCAGTTTTTGCTCCAGAAAAAAAGAAATGCTCCTCTAGACTTATTAAATTCATAACAGCAATACTCAAGTCTTCTTCAGTAGACAAGTCTACTCCCCTATTTTCTTTTAAAGAATTTATCTTTTTTTGAAGTTCTTCAAAACTCATTATTTTTTGATCAGCCATAATTTTTTTGTTTAAATTTTTACTTACAATCTATTAACTTTATAATTTAAATATAATAAAACCAAACAAAACAAGAACCAGAAGTAAAATAACACGAGCTTTCTTTGTCTCTAATCTACGCAACTTGTCTATCTTTTCTATCATAACTTTATTGGTAGCAAAAGCAAGTATGACAATAAGAGGCAAAACAAAAACTATATTATATATAATCAAATACCAAAAGCCTTTCCAGAAACTTGCATAATCGTGAAGTAAAGTTAGAACAAAAAGATAGGGTCCACCAGTACAAGGAAATTCGAACAAAGCAACCAATATGCCCAACAAAAGAAAAGCTGGAATAGATCCTTTATTTATAACTTTTGCAAGAATA
>JBAWYA010000095.1:0-3087 GCA_037143815.1 bacterium
GTAAATGTTTTTTTATTTCATTACTTTCTAAAATAATGGCTTCAAGCACAGAATCAGTTTTTATAAAACTTAGGTTTACGGCTTTTATAACCATATCCACAAGTATTGGACCCCTTGTTTCAATCAAGTCACTGCCAAAATAACTCTTTACCCTATCCTTCAGAGATGTAGCTCTACCGATATACAAAGGCCTTCCAGCTTTATCTTTGAAGATATAAACCCCTGGATTGTCTGGCAAATGCAATTTTTTAATATATTGACTTTTCATTAAATTTCTACCAGAAATTACTTCAACACTCTCTTTAAATATTTTCCCGTATAAGACTTTGGATTATTCGCCACGTCTTCAGGTGTACCCTTAGCAACAATCTTTCCACCATTTTCACCACCTTCAGGCCCTATGTCTATAATGTAATCAGAACTTTTGACAATATCAAGATTGTGCTCTATCAACACCACAGTATTTCCTTTTGAAACAAGCTTGTTCAAAACTTCTAAAAGTTTCTGCACATCATCGTAATGCAAACCAACAGTTGGTTCATCTAAAAGATATATTGTTTTTTCTAAATGTGGACGATAAAGTTCGCTAGAAATCTTTACACGTTGCGCTTCCCCACCAGAAAGCGTCGTGGCAGATTGACCGAGCTCTAAATATCCCAAACCAACATCAAAAAGAGTTTGCAACCTGTCAGAAATTGCTGGAATATCTTTGAAAAAAGTCAGACCATTTTCAACAGTCATATGTAACACTTCATAAATATTTTTCTTTTTATATTTTACTGTGAGTGTTTCTTTGTCAAAACGTTTACCACCACAAACATCACACGTGACATAAACTGTCGGCAAAAAATGCATCTCCACGGCTATTTCACCATTACCTTCACAAGCTTCACAACGCCCACCTTTTACATTGAAAGAAAATCTATTAGATTTCCAACCTCGCAATTTTGCCTCCTCTGTCAAAGCAAAAAGGTCGCGAATGTGAGTAAAAGCACCAGTATAAGTTACAATATTTGAACGTGGGGTCCTGCCTATAGGAGATTGATCAATCAAAATTGAGCGTGAAATATATTCAGTACCTGAAAATGAAGAGCAATTAAAAACTTCAGCCGTACGATATTTTTTCTCCAAACGAGCTTGAAGATTTTTATAAAGAATCTCATACATGAGAGAACTCTTGCCAGAACCAGACACACCAGTAATAGAAGTCATGACACCCAGAGGAACTTCAACATTCAAATTTTTAATATTAAAAATATTTCCACCAACAATACGCAATTGCCCCTTGGAAATGCGACGTTTATCTGGAACTTCTATTTTTGTCTCTTCACGAAGATATGCCAAAGTGCGAGAATTGTTCGTATTCTTTTTTACAGTAAGTAAATCATCTAAATATCCCGATACAATCACCTCACCACCATGAACTCCAGCTTTAGGTCCGATGTCCACAATATAATCCGAAGCATAGATGGTGTCTTCGTCATGCTCCACGATTAAAATCGTATTTCCTAAATCACGAAGATCTTGCAATGTTTTTATCAACCTATCATTGTCGCGTTGATGAAGACCGATAGTCGGTTCGTCTAAAACATATAATGCACCGACTAATCTGGAACCCAATTGTGAAGCAAGACGAATACGTTGCGCTTCACCACCAGAGAGTGTGTTGGCTTTGCGAGAAAGTTGTAAATAATCCAATCCGACATCAAGCATAAATTGAAGTCTTGCTTCTATCTCACGAACAACTGGCACAGATATTTCTTTTTCTTGATCAGAAAGTTTAAGATTCACAAAAAAATCATGAGCATCTTTTATAGAAAGAGAAGCTAAATCAAGAATATTTACACGACCCCCAGCCAGACCTAGGGACTTTTGTTTTTTACTATTTGCCCCTAGGTCTGGCTGGGGAGCAGAAGTCAAAAAAACATTTAATGCTTCAGGACGTAGACGAGCACCATGACAAACATCGCACGGCTCATCACCCATAAAATATTTAGAGCCGAGACCATTACAAGATGGACATGCCCCATAAGGAGAATTGAAAGAAAAAAGACGTGGTTCAACCTCTGGAAACGAAAAACCGTCATTCTTACAAGCGAATTTAGCAGACATAATAAATTCTTCATCACCGATCTTGATAGTTACTAAGCCGTCAGACTCAATAAGTGCTCGCTCTAAAGCTTCAGACAAACGCATCCGTGCATCGGCACTCAATGAATCCTTTCCGCCCAAGGCGGATCCGCCTCGGGCGGAAAATTCGTGCACAGCAAAATGATCTACAAGAATATCAATATTGTGAGCTTTGTTTTTTGAAAGAGTTATTTGCTCACGAAGCTTTTTCATCACGCCATCAAGACGAATCTCAGAAAAACCTTTACCTAATAAATCATAAAGTAATTGATAATATTCCCCTTTACGTCCACGTACTATTGGAGAAAAAATACTAACTTCAGTTTCATCCCACTCAACACCCATAACTTTACGCACATTTGTTTTAGGTTCTGGAAAAGAAGAATTTTGAATGGTGTGGGTCCCACCCCGTACTCGGGGAAGGGTTAAGCCAGAAAAATTTTTCTTTTCCAGAACCTTAATCTTCTCCAAAACAAAATTTAAAATTTCTTCATTTGAAAGTTTTTTGATTTCTTCCCCACATTGTGGGCAATGTGGATGCCCGATACGCGCATACATCACACGCAAATAATCATAAATTTCTGTAATAGTCGCCACTGTGGAACGTGGATTATTCGAACGAGATTTTTGATCAATAGAAATAGCAGGTGAAAGACCTGTGATTTCATCCACATCAGGTTTTGGCATTTGATTTAAAAATTGCCTTGCATAAGAAGACAAAGACTCAACATATCGCCTTTGACCTTCGGCAAAAATAGTATCAAAAGCCAAAGATGATTTACCACTACCAGACACACCAGTAATAACCACCATTTTATTGCGTGGCATCTCAACATCTATGTTTTTTAGATTGTGAGTTCTAGCTCCTTTTACTATTATTTTGTCTATATTTTTCTCGTTTTTCATATACTATAACGCAACTACACCCCGCAATGTTCATAGGGGGTGTGTATCAAT
>JBAWYA010000096.1:0-3034 GCA_037143815.1 bacterium
AGAAGAAGCAGGCAATTATCCACCAAATAAAATGGTTGTCTTGATGACAGGAGCGCAGGGTGAAGAATTCGCTGCTCTTAATCGTGCTGCTAATAAATCAAACACAAAATTCTCTCTCCAAAAAGGAGATACCATAATACTCTCAGCTTCCATTGTCCCTGGTAACGAACTGGCTGTAGTAAAAATGAGAGATGGATTGGCAAGACAAGGTGTACACGTCATCAGCTACCGTACGGCTGGTGAAGATTTTGTCCATGCTACAGGGCACGGCAATCAAGAAGACGTAAAATGGCTTCACAGAAAAACACATCCAAAATTCTTTATTCCAATTCATGGCAATCACTATCGTCTACAACTCCACAAAGATCTCGCGATGGAACTCGGAATGAGTGAAGAAAATATCGTTGTCCCAGATAATGGTTCAATCATAGAAATATCTGCTGATGGACAAAAAATAATAATTCGCAAAGAAAAAGCTCCATCCGGATTAATGATGGTAGATGGTACATCTGTCGGAGATGCACAAGACGTAGTCATTCGTGATAGAGTTATGCTTGCGCAAGATGGAATGTTTGTAATCATTGCACTTGTAGATCAGAAAACTGGAAAACTTAAAAAATCTCCGGACTTGATTTCTCGTGGATTCGTTTATCTAAAAGAAAACCAAGAACTTCTACGTCAAGTAAGAATAATTATCAAGAAATCAGTAGAAGATGCTACACAAAAATTTACAACTCGAAATGTAAACCCTGGAAATGCTACAATAGACTTTGATTACGTAAAAGCAGGATTGGGAGAAACAGTTTCAAAATTCTTATACCAAAAAACTGAGAAAAGACCTTTAGTTATACCTGTAATATTGAGCGTCTAAAAAAAATTAAAATAAATGAAACATAATAGAAAAATAATATACATAGCGGGCTTCTTGCTCTCTATCCCTATTGCTCTGACATCTTATGTAAATTCAAGTAATTTGGAAACATATACAGGTAAATATAATTTGGGAATTATTTATGCCATAGCTTCACTTCTAACAATATTGGGTATGTTGGAAATGCCTAGGATTTTAACTCGCCTAGGCAACCGTTTCACTACCTTATTATTCAGTATATTATTTCTCTTTTCACTCATATTGCTTGCAATAGGTGGAAAAGGTTTCATAGTTATCCCCGCTTTTATTCTTTATTTCATATCAACCAACTTTATATTTGCTTCTCTTGATATCTTTATTGAAGATTTTTCAAAAAACTCACCAGTGGGTGGAATACGAGGAATCTATCTCACAATCATTAATAGTGCTTGGATTATTGCCCAAATAATCTCTGGATCAATCATAGCCAAAAGTTCATTCGAAGGTATTTACCTTTTCTCGGCCTTATTTATGGCTCTGATATGTATTATATTTACCTTATTTCTCCATGATTTTAAAGATCCAAAATATAAAAAGGTTCCTATGCTAAAGACAATCAGTTTCTTTATACAAAGAAAGAACATCTTAAAAATTTATTTTCTCAACCTAATTCTAAGATTCTTTTATGTTTGGATGGTTATTTATACGCCGATTTATTTGCATGAATATATTGGTTTTGATTGGGGTGAGATAGGAATAATTTTTAGCATAATGCTTTTACCGTTTATAATTTTAGAATTCCCTCTCGGAGAATTATCAGACAAAATAGGTGAGAAAAAAATGCTCACTATCGGGTTTTTAATAATTAGTATTTCCACTTTAGCTATTCCATTCTTCACAACAAAAACACTCCTTCTTTGGGCATTTATACTCTTTATGACTCGTGTCGGTGCTGCTATTATTGAAGTAATGAGCGAAAATTATTTCTTTAAATCCATCAAGGAAGAAAATGCTGATGAAATCAGCTTCTTTCGCAATACCAACCCAGTTTCTTTTATATTAGCTCCATTACTTGCTATCCTAGTCTTTCTTGTAGTTCCATCATTCCAATTCCTTTTTTATATTCTAGGTGTTGTCATGCTATGTGGTTTCTTGATAAGTCTAAGACTTAGAGATGTTAAATGAAATAAAAAAAAGTGTTGGAATTCAACTAATTGGCAGAAAGAAAAATGGCCAAATAATAGCAATATTGCAAGTCAGAGCAAAATGGAATTCAGAAAAGAATTCACCAGAATCTTTCCCTGGTGCGTGCCAAGTTTCAGTTCATGGTGGACTCGAAGAAGGAGAAGATTTTATTCAAGCGCTATTACGAGAAGTTGGCGAAGAATTAGGAAAAGATATTATACCCGCAATTAAGAAACTGTCAGATAATAATCAATTAGTAGAATTAATAAATCTTGAAAAATCAAACAAACACGTCATAACCTATGGCGCATTAATAGAACAAGAAATATACCAGAAACTTTTAGAAAAAACAAAGAGTAATTCATTCGGTGGATTTAGGATAATCAAAAGTGACGAAGTTGATAAAATTGTTGATATAAAAACATTCGATAAAACTATCGGTATTACAGATGAAAAAGTCATAGCTATGTTCCCTGACGAAAAAGAAGCCCTAAAAATCGCTTTTGTAAAACTAGGTTAAAAAAATTAATTTTTATTTTTTAACAAATGATTTTTGTAAATTGTTTCTTTGTATGGTTTTAGACGTACTATCTTTACCTTTAAACCTTTACTTTTGAAATCTTTCTTAAGTTCTTCAACATAAACTTTTTGATCATAACCCAAAGCAATAATATCTGGATTTTCTTTTATGATATACGCAGTGTGATTTTTGATACCAGATAAAATTACCTTATCAACCAATTTACATTTCTTAATTAAAAGAGCTCTGTCTGTCTCAGACAAACATGGCAACTCCCCTTTTATTTTTTTTACATTCACATCTCTGGCAATTGAAACAATTAAAAATGGTTCTCTGGCTAATCTTCGTGCTTGTTTAAACAAATTAAGATGCCCTTTGTGTAATCCATCAAAGGTTCCAAAAACCATAATTTTTATTTTTACTTTTGTTTTAAGCAATTTTTTCCTCACTTCTAAATGCAATAAGAATTAAAACTAAAA
>JBAWYA010000097.1:0-3003 GCA_037143815.1 bacterium
CCTAAAACACCCTCTCCGATACCAATGCCGGTATCACTAATAGTAACAACATATTTATTGGAAATAATTTTATCTGATATAGTTATTACTCCATCTTTAGGGGTATATTTTATAGCATTATCTAAAATATTGAAAAACACTCGATTAAGTTCTGTTTTGTCTCCAAGAACAGTAGCTGTCGATTCTATTTCCGATTCAATATTTATATTTTTGACATGAGCTAAATTATTATTTTTTTCTATAATTTTTTTCAATAATTCGTTAATAACAATAGGCTCACATTCTAAACATATAGATCTATCATATTTTGATATATCTAATAAGCTGTTGCTAAGTTTTGAAAATTCTCTCATTTCATCCAAAGTATCTTCTAATGTTTTTTTAGCCCCTGTAAGATCTAATTTTTTATTATTTAAATTAACTTCGAGGCCAGAAATTACTACAGCTATTGGCGTACGAAGTTCGTGAGATGCATCAGCGATAAACCTCTTTTGTCTTTCCATGTTGGATTTAATTGGTTTAAGAGTTTGTTCAGTAAGCAAAAAACCTAATATAATAACAAAAAATATTATAAAAGCATCTATTGTTATAAAACGATTCAATAATATGTCTTGGGCTTTATCTAAAATTGCAACAGCTAAATCTTTATTTATAAATGGATTTTCTGAGATTGACTGGGCAAGGTTAGAAAGAATTGTATTGTAAAGTACAATACTCGAACCACCCAAAATTACCATCGCCGTAATCGAATAATATAAAGTAAGTCTAAGTCGTGCTAAAAGAAACTCATCTTTTAGATCAGTTTTCCATTTTATAACCGACTCCACGAATTGTTTGTATAATTTTTCCATTGTCAAAAATTTTTTTTCTTAAATTTTTTATATGCACGTCGACGGTATTACTAAACGAAGAATCCGCAAAATCCCATGCATGTGAATAAAGATCATCTCGAGTAATTACTTTATTAGGATTTCTCATTAGATATTCTAACACCATAAATTCTTTTAAGGTAAGCGATATCGGTTTATTTTTATAAGTTACAACTCTTTCCGTTGTATTAATGCTGATATCTTTATGTGTAAGCACAATTGGTGAAGATTGTTTTGGGCGACGTAAAAGTGCTTTTACACGAGCAAGGAGTTCTTTAAAGGCAAAAGGTTTTGCCAAATAATCATCTGCCCCTGCGTTGAGACCTCGAACTTTATCATCCGTAGTATCTAACGCTGTGAGCATTAGTATTGGGATAACTATCTCATTTTCACGCCAACTATTACATACCGATACACCATCTTTACCAGGAAGCATCCTATCAAGGACAACAAGATCATATTCATCATGATTGATAAGTATTCTGCGTTCTGCAACAAGCCCGTCTTCTATAATGTCAACAGCATACCCTTCTTGCATAAGGCCTTGTTTAAGGTTCTCAGCTAATTTTGTATTATCTTCAACAACTAATATTTTCATACTATGATGATAACATTTTTAAAGTGAAATCTTCATGAAGTCTAATTAATTTTATTATTTTAAATATTTTAGGATATTTAATTGATGTTCTTCGTAAGTAACAGCGCAATGAGTAACCCGATCTTTATCGTGAAGATAATACAAACAATCAGTCTTAATCGGATTCAAAACTGCTTCTATCGCAGGTATTCCTGGGTTAGAAATCGGATGTGGAGGAAGTCCAACATTTTTATAAGTATTATATGCTGATGTTGTTTTCTTGTCGGCAATAGTTATCGGTGCCCACCAGCCATTCCCTTTATTTCCACGAACATATTGAAGTGTGGCATCAACAGAAAGCGGGATTTTTTGGTTAAGACGATTTAATAAAATCCCAGCAATGAGTGGCATGTCGGCATCATTAGCAGCTTCTCTCTGCACAATTGAGGCTATGGTTAAACCCTTTGTCCACTGTATATTTTGTTTTTTAAAACCAAGTAAATAAGAAGCAAATTTTTCATTAAATTTAGCTACTAATCTATTTGCTACTAGAAGTGGCGTTTCTGCAACCGGAATTAAGTAGGTATCAGGAAAATAAACCCCCTCAATGTAATCGTATTTCATTTTTGTATATTTATTTATCCAATTACTTTTTTGCAATTTTGTCCAACCTAAGTTAGTAGCTAATAAATCCGCAATTTCTTCTTTACGTAATCCTGGAGGGATAACAACCCATTTCATATATGGTTTATTATGTAATATTTTAGAAATATTATTTATAGTCATTCCTACGTTAATCTTATATGCCCCAGGTACTATGTCCCCTTTTGTTTTTAAAAATACTGAAATAAAATCCTCTTTTCTTTTTATGTAATTTTGGTCTAAAAGACTTTGGGTTATTTGTTCCATGGTTCCATTAAGTGGCACAACAAATTTATCAAGAACAACGACAGGAGTGTTTGTTACTACTGTATTTTGCGAGGCAGTTTGCGCATTAACAGTTAAAATACCGATAAAAAACAAGCCTATGGTTGCAAATAAAATAAAAAAACCTTTATATGTTTTTTGTGTAATTACCATTGAATTTGTATTATAACAAAATAAAGCAAAATCTGTATATAAAAATATACTAGACTAAATTAACTAAAAAACTACTGAGCATTTACTGCTTGAGTAGTAAGAGGTAAATTAAGTATTCCAAAGCCATTATACCAATCTTTTGTATAAGAACCATTAAAATTATTACGTGTATTTGGAAAAGTTTCAGACATATCAGACCATAATAAATTATAATAATTAACCGAAGAGGAATCCAAGTTTATTTTAGATAAACCATGATAAAATTTTGAAAATACTGTCTTTAAATAACTACCACCATCCAGCATACTAGTATCTGACGGAATGTAAGTTGAGATAGAGTCAGAACCAGAACTAGAAGAAGGACCAAAGTTGCTAGCATAAGCTTTTAATGTATATGTTTGAGTTTTTCCAGCAGGAATTACTTCTTCTTCGACAAAATTTACCACAATAGAATTTATTACTCCAGCTCCAGTGCCA
>JBAWYA010000098.1:0-2965 GCA_037143815.1 bacterium
CTTTTTCTTCCAACACCTCTGGAAGTGTAAAACCACCACGCCTTCCGCCGCCCAAAGACTTTTCATCCATATGCGCAATCCATACATAATCAAATTCTAAACCTTTAGACCCATGAAGTGTAAGGACTTTTACACCAACATCTGCAGAAAATATCGCAAGTGGAATATGCTCACCATAAGATTCTAAACGATTTAAAAAAGTTAAAAATTCTTTCAAAGTAAGCTTTGGACTCTTCTCCATTTGTGCAAGTGCTAAATGCAAAAGTGTACGCACGACTTCTATGCGAGTAACTAAATCTTTGTGATTTTGAGCAGTATCAATCAAAAATTCTGAGCCAACGTTTTGTAATAAAGAATACACACTCAAATCGGCAGATTTCTGTATCCAAGATTTTAATTTTTCTATCCAAACTTCCACTTTATTTTCATTCTTGAATAGAGTTGGTTTTACTGTATTGATATTCAAAATAGAAAATTCACGCATATAATTTTCTTTTATAAATTTGTGCGCTTCTAAAGGATAAATTCCTGAAAATTTATTAAAAAATGATTTTGAGAAAGCAACTCCATCTGCTGGATACGCTATTATTTTTAAAACTTGCAACAAAGCCTGTGCTTCTTCTGAATCAAATAAATTTAATTTCTCTCCCCCAGCTATAGGTATACCCATATCTCGCAAAATAGCCACAGCACTACGCACATGTTTATTTTTTGGCAAAAGAACAGCCATATCATTAAAATCAATAGAGTTTTTCGCATTACCTTTAGCAGATATTTCTAAACCACAAGCAATTATTTCATCACGTGGATAACTCGCTTCGACTAAATGAAGTGGGTGATTTTCTTTATGATTACTCTTCAATTTCCCCTCAGTAATAGAACTCTGAAGCAAACTATGAGAAGCATTCAAAATTTTCTCCGTAGAGCGATAATTTTCCCCTAAAGTAATTAACGTAGCTTTTCCAAAAACATGCTTAAAATTCTCAAAATACGAAAGCGAAGCACCACCAAAACCATAAATCAGTTGGCGATCATCACCTACAACAAATATATTTGGCTTATCTTCTCCTTTCCAAACTTTTTCTAAAAATTCATTTTGTGCACCAGATGAATCTTGGTGTTCATCTATTAAGATATACTGATATTTCTCTTTTAAATCAAAAGAAGCCTCTTCAGAATTTTCTATAATCTTTACTAAATTCGAAAATACATCATCATAGTCAATAAAATTTTTCTCCTTTTTTTCTTCTTCGTAAAATTTATAGAACTTAACAGCTTCACGCGTGCGTTCTAAACCTTCTATCTTTTTTTGTACATCTTTCTTTAACTCTCCTTTTGTCACACCACGAGAGGAAACATTGTCTGGATTAGACTCCAAGCTATGAATTTCTTTTTTTATTAAATCCTCAAAAGATTCTGGATTCAAACGTTCACGTTTTAAAAATGAAATTAAATTATTTAAATCATTAAAATATCTAGAAACATCTACTTTCGGACGAATATATTCCCATTCATTATTTTGCAAAATTGCATCATAAAGTGCCACAGAGTCCATTTCATCCATTAATTTTGGCATTTCATATAGATCCAAAACACGGTAATATTTCTCAATAATACTCATACCAAAACTATGAAATGTAGAAATATGTACTTTAGAAGCTTCAATTCCAATATATTCACGCAAACGTTCACGCATAGCTTTTACGCCAGAATTAGTAAAAGTAAGACAGAGAATACTATCAGCCTTATTGTCTGTTTTAGTTAGAATGTTTGCAACACGAAATGCTAGTATTTGTGTCTTTCCAGTCCCCGGCCCTGCTACCACCATTACCGGCCCATCTATAGTATCCACAGCTTTCTTTTGAGCATTATTTAATTTTTTGTATTCTTCTTTAAAAGAATTTTTAAAATCTTTCATTGTTTTAAACTTTGATTAAGATGCTTCGTCGACCTCCAAAAGAAAAATCCAACTATAAGAAAAGTTATCACCGGAGACATATATTCTGGAACATTAAAACCAAAACTTTGTAATATCATAATAATACCTAAAAATAACATTGAATACATCGCGCCATTTTTAAGATAAATATATTTTTTTATATGATTCACATTTTTTATTGTCAACCATCGTACTATCAACGCACCCAATCCATTGCCAAGTAAAATCAAAGGCACAGATAAAGTAAAAGCAAAAGCACCAAGAACGCCATCAATAGAAAAAGTCATATCAATAATCTCTAAAAATAAAAGCTTACTCAAATCAGAATTCAAACTACCAAGTAATTTTCTCTCTTGTTCTTCAGCATTTTGTTTAAAACCATGAGTAATGAAAAATAAACTTGAACCTACAACAGCGCCAAAACCCATCAAATTACTTTCTTTCAAGGCAAAGTAAGAAATAACTGAAAGTAAAACAGAAACTATCGCATAAAACCAAACCCCTTTTGACATAAAGAATTTTTCTGCTTTTGGTAATCCCATATGTTTTTCTTCAAGAAAAAGCCAATGTAAAAATAAAAACAGTAAAAATACTCCACCAGCAATAAGCAAAATGGGAGCTGATTTCTCAATTGATTCCGAAACCAAAAGATCACCAGACCACGTAGCCGATAAAATCTGTATTGGGCTAAGCGATTTATTAAAAACCCAAATTATAACAAAAGGTAAAAATCCACGAACAAGAAAAACTGCAATAAACATGCCCCAAGTTAAAAACCATCTTCTAGCTCTGGCCCCCATTGTAACCAACACTTCGGCATTGATAATGGCATTATCAACAGATGAAATCGTCTCAAAAATAGAAAGGCCCACAATTGTAATTAATGCAGAAAATATCATTATTGTATTCTACTCTACTTACTGATAGTTGCCAATTTTTGTTCTTTTAATAGAAAAAGCTAAAGATGGTACCCCAATCCTTTTTCCTAAAGAATCAGCTATCCCCCTCACATAAGTTCCACTACTA
>JBAWYA010000099.1:0-2931 GCA_037143815.1 bacterium
AAATTATATCACATAATAAACATAATTTCTTAGTGGGAGCTTGAGCTTATCATAATCCAATACAAAAACAAAAAAACCCAAGCCAATAAATTCCCAGAAAGCCATTTATCACGAAGAGTTGGCTCGAAGGCAATAAAAACAATCACCACCGCATATATTATCATTACCCATATTAAAAATTTTGATGATTTATGCAACGTAATTTCTTAAGCTAGTAATTACATCATTGTCTTTGCATCTGCCTCTGACATAAACTTGAATTGATTACCTCCACAAACACCGCATTGACCCTTAGCGGAATAACGACCCTTTTCATTCTTTGAAACCTTTGGGTTGGCCATAGCCTGCATGGTTGGTTTCTTGTTGGTATCTCGACACTTCATACATAAAGCTTTTAGTTCTGCCATATATTTTATTTATATCCACTTTTAGCGGAATATTATTAATTACTAATATAGTTAAGTATACCACAAAATCTTACTTCCTGTCTCGTGCATCTTTTAACATATTAGCCCACCATGATAATTGTGTAAGCATATTCTCAGCAGGCTTCACATAACTATCTAAAACCCCAGCCTTGAGAGAACCATCAGCTTCCACTAAATTCCAAGGATTCATAATATGTACACTATTTCTTATTGGCGCCATTTGTAGCTCAATACAGACTTCACGCAATTGTTGCGTGGCTCTAGCACCACCAGTAGAACCATAAGCAACTATAGATAATGGTTTCTTATTCCATTCTTTCGACAAATAATCAATGTTGTTCTTGAGAGATGCTGGATATCCGTGATTGTATTCTGGAAGTACAAAAATAAAACCATCGGCTTCAGCGATTTTCTTTGCCCACTTATCAACATCTGGTTTACCATAATCACCAGAAACATATGACGGAGAAACAGCCTCAGCAAAAATTGGAAGTTTATAATCTTTAAGATCAAGAACTTCAACAGAAAATCCTTCAACCTTTTTTGCTAATTCGGCAATCCACTTCGCTGGCTTATCACCAAAACGATTATCCCTAACACTTGATAAAATAACCTTTATTTTTAATTCATTCATATCTATATAATACGCTATTATGTCTAATAAAAATTCAAAACACCTTTAACTGCTAATAATCTATCTATTTAGATAAGTAACGGTAAATTGAAGCACAGTAGCAAACATCACCCAAAGCAAATATGGAATCTGGATATATGTAATCCATTTGATATGTGGAAAAATAACAATCATCGCCCAGATCAAAGTACCCAAGACCAAAGCAATATCTAATCCTGCAAGTAAATTATTTTTTAAACCGAACTGAATATAGGTAAAAATAAAATTAAAAATCAAATTTAAAACAAAAGGCAATGCCACCATAAAAGGAATTTGTTTTTGCCAAGTCATTATGAAAACTTTACCGAAAGAAATAGCAATCAAAATATAGAGTACACTCCAAACTGGCCCAAAAAGCCAAGAAGGCGGAGCCCAAGATGGTTTGATTAATTGCGAATACCAATTGTAAGATTGTTGCATAGTTCTATTATACCACTTTTAAAACCAAATTTTAATAGAAATTTTTATTTCTATTCCATCATACAAATTCTCCTCATAACGAATCTGTTTCTTGAGCGGTAAAATATATGTATCTGAATGCCTGTCGGGAAAAATAGAAGTCTGCCATTCACTCTTTCTTATCTTTACCTTTGCATAGACAGCACCCCAACCTCGCCTAGGCCTTCCCTTTTGCATTTCTTTTATTTTCGCCGAGATATCTTCCGGAATCCTCGCGAAACGCCAAAGTCCGCTGTCATCCTTTTCATCATAGCCAGACTTCCACACGATAACTTTGCTTTTGAATTTAAAAGTTTTTTCGATTGATCCTTTCCCAGCCAGCTTCTTAACTTTTATTTTAGAATTCTTTTTCATTATTCTTCAATTATTTTTTCTATCATCTTACACCATCAAAGCCTTATCATCTGTACCTTTATTAATTCATAAATACCGTTTTCACCACTTCCTTTTTCTTGAGCTCATTTCTGATAGCTTTATGCTCTGGAACAATCTTCGCGACCAAGTCCCAGAAATTCTGCGAATGATTGAACTCCTTCAAATGGCAAAGCTCGTGCACTATTATATAGTCTGTCATGTGTGGAGAAAGAAATAAGATTTTGTAATTAAAATTAAGATTCCCCCGCTTGGAACAGCTTCCCCAACGAGTTTTTGTATTACGAATGCTGATCCGTCCGACGGGAAAATTGTAAAAAGAATTAAAATGCGCCACACGAGCATGAGCCAAAGCCCGAGCGGATTCCTTGTGCTTCTTGTAATCCCATCGTGTATATTTCTTCATTAAAAAATTTAACATAAATAAAATTATTTTTACTATCTGTTGCTACCTTTTATTTATTTTTCTTCTTTTTTATCTTCTACGCCAGCGTGCTCAAAGATATGCGACAACACATCCGCTATCATTTTTAAAATCAAGAATAATAAAAGTGTCCCTGAGCTCTCCACAATACCACCGACAAAAGCCCCCAATAATATGATTAGGAATATGGTTATGTGCATAGGTAAAATACGCACATAAGGGAAAAATATCAAACGACCGATGTTTGGACGGCGCTTATCATCAGCCTTGCGATTATAAAAGAAAGAGAAAGCATGGTTAATAAAAAAGATTGCTATACCGATAGCGACAGTGGTAGTGAACACACTCCGACTAGAATTTTTAGCATTCAAAATAGTATTGATAGAGAAAGGATTCACCAACACAAAGATAAAGTATCCAAAATTAAACATTCCATAATGAAATAAAAAGAAAAAAGCAGCAAATATTTTTATTCTCTTCGTCGGAAAAATAGATTGATTATTTATTGTAAATTTGTCCGTCGAAAATTCTTTGAAAGTCAAAATACGTATAAAATTAAAAATTCCGATGATAAT
>JBAWYA010000100.1:0-2912 GCA_037143815.1 bacterium
ATAGCAATAATAATTTTTGGGGCAAACTGAATGAACCCCCACCACAATTCTTGAAGTGATGCATTAAATACGTCACCCCATGTAATCCAAATGTTACTCATAATAATTTTTTTCCCGCCAAAAGCGGATTAGCCTATATGGCCAAAATAATAATAACTTTTTAAGTTCGACCTTATAAAGTTCGTAAGTTTATTATAACAATTTTTAAGGTTTTTTTAAAGTTTGTGTGGATAACTATACTTTAAAAAGATCGGACAGCACGAACAGCGTTGCTGGTATCCTTAGGATTATACCATTGAGTTCCATCTGCAAAGTACTGGTACCAAACAATGGAATGATTCACATTACTCTCCGAAGAACTCCAATAGTAATTAGTGAGCCCGCCAATAGCTACTCTATTTATATACAACTGATTTAATTCATCCTTTGATGGTAAATACCAATCACTATATCCACCCCCGTTATATGATCGAGCTAAATTTGCTGCATAACTTCCTGCTCCCTGGCTAGCAATTATAGTATTGGTGTTTGATAATCCTGTCCCTATTGCTGTGCCCGTAGCTCCTGTGTTGATATCTGTTCCGTTGTACCATATGATGCCCGTTGACTGATCACTCGTCGCAGCAATAAGTCCATGTTGCCCAGTACCATCAAGATAAGCAATCTTACCTCCCTGGTAACTATCCCCAATATTTAGTGTAGGAGGGGCAGTTACTGCTGCCGTCTCTGTTATCGTTCCTACTCCACCTGATAAGGTAGCGGTAACGGTAGCTTGATTGGCTTTGGTCATAGTAAATGAGTAATTTCCATTTGAGATATTGGCATTAGTAACAGCATTATAAACATATCCAGTCTTTGCAATGGAAGGCCAAGTAGCTGTACTTGAACAACTGGTACAGATAAATCCACCACCAGTAGAAGAATTAGAAGGAGCAGATATTCCTCCACCTTCTATTGAAGTAGCTTCTATCTGACGCAAAACATTATCAGCAGTTTGTTTAGCTGCAGCTGTATTTGCCTTATCTTTTGAAGATGAAAGTGCAATCATTACTATCATTGCTAGAATTCCGATAATTGCTACGACTACTAAAAGTTCAATTAGAGTAAAACCTTTTTTGAAATTTTTCATGAAAATAATTCAAACCTTTCTAATAGCTAAATTATAACACGCAGAACTTAAAAAAATAATTTCTAAGACTTTTTTAAAGTTTGTGTGGATAACCCCCACACTTATTGCAAAGATGCTCCCACGGAGCGTTATTTTATAACTTCTTTGCGATAAGTGTGGGAGATAACTCTTTAGTTTGCAACACTACTTCATGAGGAAAATCGATAATGTCTCGAATAAGCTTGTCATACATATTTAATCTGTACTCAAACTCTTTAATATCAAAAATAGCATATACCAATTCTTTTCCGATTTCAGCCTCTAATTTCTTAATTCCCTCTTCTATTTTGCTACGACTCATTTTGTCTCCAACAATCAACAAATCCACTCTGCTGTCTTTGTTTTTTATAAAAATACCAGAAACAATCAAAAGCTTTACTTTTCCAACTTTTTTGAAAGTCTCTAAAATTATATTTTTATCCAATGAATCTGAGTTTATTAAAAGACTTTCAATTTCAGACGTGTATTTAAAAGAGGTATTGAAAAAATACTCACCATTTACGTGTTTTTTAACAAAATTTATAGAAGACAAAACTCTGAGTTCTTTGTTTGCTAAACTGGGATTCACTCTACTTCTTTTTATAACGTCTTTGTTAGTAAAACCTTTAGTTGGATTCAATAAAAAAAGACGCATTATTTTAACTTTCGCCGGACTACCGAGTATTTTTCCCAAAATTTCCATCTTTGTATTATAGAGCTTTTTTACTAAAAAACAAGTTAAAAATTACGATTCCCGATGTAATTCTCTGGGGTTACTTTCTTTAGTTTTTCTATAATATTCTTAGATAATTTGTGTTTTTTCGCAACTTCATCAATAAATAAATGCATTGCTTCTTTGTCAGAAACCTTCCCTCGAGTAAATTCTTTTAATAGCTCGTAGCCGTCTTGTACTCCCTCACTTCGTAATATAACTTGATAGGCTTCAGAAACCACCTCCCAATGTTTCCCAAGCTCCATTTTCATTGCATTCGTATCAACTTTTATGCGCCCCAATCCTTTTTCGATAAAGATCAAAGCAATCTTCGTGTGCCCAAAAACTAAACCGAAATTACGTTCTACCGTTGAGTCAGAGAGATCTCTTTGCATTCTTGATATTGTAAGTTTCCTACCAAAAAATTCGCATAGTGAATTTGCAAGCCCGAGATTGCCTTCTGCGTTTTCAAAATTAATAGGATTTACTTTCTGAGGCATGGCTGATGAACCTACCTCCCCCGCTTTTGGAATTTGTACAAGTACTCCTCTTGAGATATAACTCCAAATATCTTCCGAAAAATCAATTAAAATCAAATTTAGCCCACGAACAATATCAAAAAGTTCTCTATAGGTATCGTGCGATTCTATTTGAGTGGTAAACGGATTATTAACAAAATTGATACCATCTTTTTCATTCAAACTATTTATAAAATCATTTGAAAATTTACGCCAATTTACGTGAGGGTATGCGGAATAAAGAGCGCTATCACCACCAGTAGCACCATTCAATTTCACTTTTAATGAGAAACTATCGAGCTTTTTAGAAGCCTCTTTCAAGCGAGCGCTAAAAACATTCATTTCCCAGCCAAATGTCGTAGGGCTTGCTGGTTGGCCGTGTGTAAGTGCCAACATTGAAGTTTTTTTATTTTCTTTCGCTAAATTTGATATTATTTTTTCTACTTCTTTGTATTGTTTATTTAATATTTTTATCCCCTCTCGAAGCATCAAGCCGTAGGCCAAATTGTTTATATCTTCTGAGGTTCTACCTAAG
>JBAWYA010000101.1:0-2895 GCA_037143815.1 bacterium
AATCCATCACCCAAAAAGGGCATTATGCCTGTCATCATCTACATTTTTTGTATTAAATCCAGCACTTTATAAATCAGCTCGACAAACACTTGTAATTTGAAAATCTTTATAAAAGTTTAACTCTTCGGTTGTCTTATTTACTCTCATATAAATAAATATCTAATACTTCCTAATAACTGCTTTCAAGATCGCATTAACATTTAAACTGCGTTCCGGATATATTGGCTTATAATTTTTATTGGCTGGTTCAAGCCAGACTTTATCTCCGATTTTTCTAAAATATTTCATTGTGAATTCACCATCCACCTCAGCAATAACTATCTGACCATCTTTTGCTTGATTGGCCCTCTCTACGAGCACCATATCCCCCTTTTCTATGTGCGCATCAATCATTGAATCACCATCTACTTCTAACATAAAAGTGCTGGCTTTCTTTTCAATAAGTAAGTCATCAAGATTTACCATATCAGCCAATTCTTCCTCTACTGTTGCTGGCAATCCAGCTGTAACAAAACCAAGCATTTGAACACTAGCAGAATTCTCTGTAAAAGTTTTAGTCGGTATCAATCTGCCTAAATGATCTTTCGCCACTAAACCTGCATCAACCAATTTCTCAACCACCTTGAATACAGCATTCTTGGATTTAAAACTGAAAAGTTTCATCATTTCAGAATATGTGGGCATTCTTTTATTTTGAGAATAAAAAGATTCTAATCTATCTTGATGTAAATTACGCATAGATATTGGTTCTAAAAAACAAATTAAACAATCTACTTACCAGACTCCTTTTTGTGTGATAGCGAACCTTTCGTAAAAGTAATTTATGATCTCTCGCTTCCCTTCTGTATTCTTGACCTTGTAGAATTTTCAAATCAATTTTTTTATTGATCTTATTTATCTCTCGTTCTAACATTTTTAAATATTGTGTTTGTGACATATTTTTTTATTTGTTGATTGTTTTTAATTCGACTTGCTTCCGCCAAAAGCGGACAGGCATGAGTCTAGTATAAGTGAACGCTCGTTCACTGTCAACAAGCAAACTGTGGATAACTTAATTATTCACCTTTGGTCTATATTGTATCGCCTCTAAGATATGATTTTCTTTTACATCTTCCGAATTTTCTAAATCCGCTATCGTGCGAGCTATTTTTATGACTCTATGATATGCCCTAGCAGAAAGAGCTAAATGTTCTGCACTATCATCAAGCAAATCACGTACTTTGCCATCAAGTTTTACAATACTGCCTAAATCTTTTACACTCATTTCACTATTGGTGCTGATTTCTCTACCTAACTTCTTGAATCTATTCTTTTGAATTTCTCTAGCCCTTTGCACTCTTTCTTTTATTTTTTCACTCTTCTCCCCCGTTCCTTCTCCTCCCAATTTTTTATAATCAACATTCCCAACAGAAACCCACAAATCAATACGATCCATAATAGGTCCTGACAATTTCCTTTTATATCTATCTAAATCTGAAGGTTTACAAATACAAGCTCTCTGTTTATTGCCAGCATTTCCACAAGGACAAGGATTCATCGCTGCCACTAAAATAAAATTAGATGGAAAAATAGCTGAACCCCTAGCTCGAGAAATTGAAACGATATTATCTTCAAGCGGTTGCCTTAAAGACTCTATAACTCTTTTTTCAAATTCTGGAAATTCATCCAAAAATAAAACTCCTCGATGAGCGAGCGTGACTTCACCGGGTTTGGGATATGTCCCTCCACCGATAAGTGAAACATAAGATGAAGTGTGATGAGGAGAACGAAATGGAGGGAAACACACCAACTCACCTCGCGTAGCTCCTGCCACAGAATGAATGCCAGTTATTTCTAAAACTTCTTCATTGCTCAAGTCCGGCAATAAATTAGAAAATACCCGAGCCAACATCGTCTTGCCTGTGCCTGGTGGACCATACATAGCGATATTGTGCCCACCAGCTGCCGCAATCTCCAAACCACGCTTTGCACCTTCTTGGCCACGGATATCAGCAAAATCTCCACCTTTTATTTCTCTTTTATAATTTATTTTTGTCTTTGGCTGAGGAATAATCTTTTTCTGTTTAATGCCCTCTTTTTCTTTAATTTTATTATTCGTCTCGTCGATATGTTCTATAACTTCTTTTAAATTACTAGCACCAAAAACTGTCACACCATCCACCAATGCCGCCTCGACAGCATTTTCTTTTGGTAAATATATTTCTTTATAACCCTGCTTTTTAGCTTCTTCGGCAAGTGGTAATGCGCCTCGAATGCTTCGTAATGTGCCATCGAGCCCAAGCTCACCAAGGAAAATCTTTTTTTCTGAATTAAATTTAATATCACCAGAAGCGGAAAGATAAGCAATAGCAATTGCCAAATCAAAAAACGGCCCCTCTTTTTTTAAATCAGCCGGTGAGAGTGAAACTATTATTTTTTGATTTTTAGCCTTTGGAGATTTAAAACCGGAATTTTTTATTGCACCACTTACCCTGTCTTTTGATTCATCCACAGCTTTGTCTGGAAGACCAACGACAGAAAAAGAATGAAGGCCTTTTGACAGGTCCACTTCGATAGTCACAATAGCTCCACGTAATAAATTTACTTGAGCAGAATAGACTTTTGAAAAACTCATAATTTCAATTATAGAGAATAAAAAACCAAAAAGAAAGTAGAAATATATTTACAAATGTTTCTTGCAAGTCTTGGCAGCTGGATTTGCTTCCAATCTTGCCATTTCAATATCTTTCTTGCATACTTCACACTTACCAAAAGAATCTTTATTTAATCTTTCTAATGCTTTTAAAATACTGTTTAATCTTGGACCCAAAGTCTTTATCATTGAGCTCTTTGCTTCAAAATCTTCAAATCTATCAGCCATGTCGTTTTGATCAGCTTCTGGAGAATCCAAAACTT
>JBAWYA010000102.1:0-2867 GCA_037143815.1 bacterium
GGGGTTAGAATGTCAAAGACTGTTGGTAATGTAGTTGACCCCAGAGACGTCATAAAAGAATATGGCACAGATGCGCTTAGGTACTTTTTATTAAGAGAAGTAAGTAGTTTTGAAGATAGTCCATTTACAATGGAAAGATTTAAAGATGCATACAATTCAGGCCTTGCAAATGGATTGGGAAATTTATCTTCGAGGATTCTCACACTTTCTGAAAAGTATTTAGAAAAGTGTCCAGAGATTCCGGAGAAAACAGATTTTACAGAATATTTTAAAATATACGAAGAATTTGACCTGAAAAAAGCTGCGGACTATGTTTGGGACAAAATACAAAATCTCGATAAAAAAATTCAAATGTCTGAGCCGTTTAAAGTTGTAAAAGTTGACGAAACAAAAGGAAAAGGAATGATAAAAGAATTAGTTTTAGAGTTGTATGTGATTGCTAGGATGTTAAATCCCTTAATGCCAGAAACAAATGTGAAACTAAAAAAACTAATTAGAGAAAACAAAAAACCAAACACTCCGTTATTTTTGAGGAAATAATAAAAATTATGCCAAAATATATTGATATACATGCACATGTAAATTTTAAGGTCTTTGAAGCGGATCATGATGCTGTCATACGTAGAGCCCTAGATAACGACACTTGGTTTTTTAATGTTGGTACTCAGATAGATACTTCGCGTGCTGCAGTAAAATTGGCACATCGTTACGAGGAAGGAGTGTATGCTGTCATAGGGCTTCACCCCATACACACAGATAAATCTTTTCACGATGAAGAAGAACTTGGTGAAGGAGGGAAAGAATTTACTTCTCGTGGAGAAATTTTTGATAAAGATATTTATAGAGAACTTCTGAAAGACAAGAAAGTTGTAGCGATAGGCGAATGTGGTCTTGATTATTTCCACATGGAGGATGAAAGTATTGAAAAGCAAAAAGAAGCACTTATTTCTCAAATTGAGCTTTCAAATGAGATTGGGAAACCATTAATGATTCATGTAAGAAATAGTAGTGAAAATAAAAATCGTAATGCCTACACTGATACACTAGAAATATTAAAACAATATTCAAAAATAGGAGGGGTAATTCATTTTTTTGAAGGGACACTAGAGAATGCGAAGGATTTTATAAAAATTGGTTTTTATATTTCTTTTACCGGTGCGATAACTTACCCTCCTAGGAAAAATGGAAAGGGTTGTAACTATGAAGAAGTAATAAAAAATATTCCACTTGAAATGATATTGACTGATACAGATTCTCCATATGTGGCACCAGTGCCACATAGAGGCACACGCAATGAACCATTTTATGTTTCTGAAATTGTAAAAAGAATTGCAGAGATAAAAAATATGCCCGAAGAAGAAGTTGCGAGGACAATAGTAGAGAATGCCAAAAAACTTTTTAAAATATAGCCGTATAGTTTTAGCTTTTGGGTAAATCTCATGGTAAAATATTAAAGTGTTTAATTTCAACCTAGATTTGGGAGATATAAAAGTTGTTCTTGGGATGATTGCCGGCGCAATCGCTTTTTTTGCTTATTTGGTTTACATGGTTTCTGTTTTAAGGGGGAAAACAAAACCAAACAGAGCGACTTGGTGGATATGGGCATTTATGGGGTTAATACTTGCTCTTAGTTATCAACTTTCTGGAGCTGAAAATACTATATGGGTACCCTACGTTGAATTTTTGGGGCCATTCTTAGTCGCTATTCTATCGATAAAATATGGAGAAGGGGGTTTAAATAACAAGACAGATATTATTTGCCTATTTGGTGCTTTTATAAGTATTATTCTTTGGCTTGTATTTGACAACCCTGTTGTTGCACTTGTTACTAACCTGGCGGTTGACTCTTTTGCGGTCGTTCCAACAATAAAAAAATCTTATTTACGCCCAGAAGGGGAAGATTTTTGGGCATGGTTTGGGACAGGGGTTGCTGATTCACTTAATTTTTTTGCAGTAGAGCGAATGACCTTTGCTGTTCTTGTTTACCCTATATATATGCTTGTTTCTGATCTTATTGTAATTAGCATTCTTTTTATGAGGAAAAAGGGTATAATTAAAGATACAAGTTTTCTTTTAAGGCACGACTAGTCTATGGAACAAGAATCCAGAAAAATTTATATTGGCAAAAGCAAATTGCACGGCAAGGGTTTGTTTGCCTTAAGAGATCTAAAAAGGGGAGAAGTTGTCTTTTTTGTTAAAGGTAAGAAAATAAATTTTTTTATCACTGATAATAAGAAAGCAAAAGTTGCTGGAATGAATTGGGTTGGAGTTGGTAAAAATGAATGGCTTGATCCAGAAAAAGAATATAGTGTTTTCTTTAATCATTCTTGTAACCCAAGTACTGCTATAAAAGGTAAAGTTACGGTTGTGGCGTTACACAATATAAAAAAAGACGAAGAAATAACTTTTGACTATTCTACAACAGAAGGGGACATTTTTTGGTCTATGAGATGTAATTGTGGTGAGAAAAATTGTAGAAAAGTAATAAAATCTATCCAATTTTTACCGAGTTCAATTTTTAGAAGATACAGCTCATCTATACCAAAATATTACAAGATGATTTATCGTAAATTTAACTTTAATAAGTTTCATGAACTTAGTAAACTCAAAAAAGCATGGATTGCTTTTTTGTTAAGTAATTAATATGGAAGAGAACAAAAAAACAAAAATTTTCTTTATAATTTTCTTTACTTTAATAGTTGCATCAGTAGTTTTTACTTATTATCGTTATATTGTTGAAAAAGATTTTCCATTTTTTACAGATGAAAATGAAATTCCTGCATTATTAGACATTAACAATATTCAACTATGATAGTAGACCAACTAATAGCAGCTTGTGGTTTTGACACTGCTAAATTTCTTATATT
>JBAWYA010000103.1:0-2844 GCA_037143815.1 bacterium
CATGGTCACCCACCTTAACTGTTGATGTTCGATGAAATGCTACAATATATTCCATTTCATTTGATTTTACATCTTTAGCATCTATTGCTTTGCCACCATCTAAATCAGAAAGAACTTTAATTATCTTTTCTCCACCAGCCACAGAAACATCTTGTGAACTAATAGACTTCCCATCTCTTGTTGTAATTGAAATTACTTCTCCATCAGTTTCAGAAATAATAGCTGGATTTTTAGGAACTCTTCTTTCAAATATTTCTTCAACACGTGGCAAACCAGTAGTGATATCAGTACCTGCAACACCTCCAGCGTGGAAAGTACGAAGAGTGAGCTGGGTGCCTGGTTCTCCGATAGCTTGAGCTGCGATAATGCCGACAGCCTCACCAAGTTGAACTAAATGATTGCGTCCAAGGTCTAATCCATAACAATTTACACAAAGACCATGGACAGTTTTACATGTTAAAGGAGAACGAACAAATACTTTAGTAAAACCTGCTCCCTCAATATTGTAAGCTTCTTCTTTAGTAACCAAGAATCCTTTCTTGAAAAGAATATTACCATCTTTGTCTTTTAAATCACCAGCCAATACTCGTCCACGAATATTTTTTGAAAGTGGAATTTCAGTTCCAGAAATATCTTCTCTACCAACCATTATTCCTTCTTTGGTGCCACAATCAACTTCAGTAATGACAACGTCTTGTGCAACGTCAACAAGTCTTCGAGTAAGATATCCAGCCTTTGCTGTGTTGAGCGCAGTATCTGAAGCACCCTTACGAGCACCATGAGTAATAACGAAATATTCAATCGGTGAAAGTCCTTCTTGATAACAAGGAATAATAGGAAACTCCAATGTCTTACCTTGGTTGTTTTGGATAAGTCCAATCATTCCAGTCATTTGCATAAGACTAGACATCGTACCTCTAGCTTTGGAGGTAAACAAATCATAAGTAGAACTTTTTTTATCAAGTGTCTTTGGTAGAACTTTTTCCAAATTTTTCTTTGTATGTGTCCAGATTTCAATAACCTTCTGATATTTTTCTTCCTCAGACAATAGACCATCACGCCATTGTGAGATTATTTCTTCTTCAAGCTTTTTACCTTCTGCTATAATTTTTGGTTTATCTGGAGAAACAGAAACGTTATCTAATCCCCAAGTAGTACCAGAAACTGTTGAATATTTAAAACCAAATGTCTTAATTTTATCTAGAATTGCAGGAGTATTATCTACACCACAATGAACAATAAGTTCATCTAAAAGTTTTGACAATCTGTCTTGAGTCATTTCATCACCAACATAAGCAAAATCATCTGGTAAGATACTATTGAACAAAAGTTTTCCAGCAGAAGTTTCAAAAATCCCTCCATCGAATTTTCTATATTTCATTTTTTCTGTATCTGCCAAAACTTTTACTTTTGCGCGCAAAGAAGTGATACCATATTCATAGGCGCTGATAGCAACGTTTGGACGTGAAAAATATTTACCTTCACCTTTTTCTCCATCCATTGATTTAGTCATCCAGTAACTTCCAAGTACCATATCCATACGAGGATGCACGATAGGATCTCCGTTTTGAGGTTTCAATAAATTCTTATTAGAAGCCATTAATTCTTTCGCTTCAGATTGCGCTTCTTCTAAAAGAGGAACATAAACCGCCATCTGGTCTCCATCGAAGTCAGCGTTAAAAGCCTGACAAACAAGAGGATGCACTTGAATAGCATTACCTTCAATTAAAATAGGATTAAAAGCTTGAATACCTAGACGATGCAAAGTTGGCGCACGGTTCAAGAGCACATATTTAGAAGAAATTACTTCTTCTAACATAGCCCAAACATCTGGAGTACGTTCTTCTATAAGCTTATTTGCTCCACGAATATTGAAAGCCAATTCAGCCTGTAAAATTTTAGAAATTACGAATGGTTTAAAAAGTTCGAGCGCCATATGCTTTGGCAATCCGCATTGATTGAGTTTAAGCTCAGGACCAACAACGATGACTGAACGTCCTGAATAGTCAACTCTTTTTCCGAGCAAGTTTTGGCGGAAAAGACCTTGTTTGGACTTCAAATTATCTGACAAAGATTTCAAAGGTCTTTTTTGAGACTGACTCATTGCAGCAGAATCATTTTGTTTTGCAATTGAATTATCAATCAAAGCGTCAACAGCTTCCTGAATTATTCTTTTTTCATTTCTTAAAATAACATCCGGAGCATTGATCTCTTTCAACTTTTTTAAACGATTATTTCTGTTTATAACTCGGCGATAAAGATCATTTAAATCAGAAGTAGCATGTCTACCTCCATCTAGAGCAACCATCGGACGTAAAACTGGTGGAATAACTGGAATGACAGTAAGGAACATCCATTCAGGCCTGATACCAGCATAAGTCATAGCACGAATAAGAGAAAGTCTTTTTTGTAACTTTTCTTTTTCAGCAACACTCGCCTTTTCTATCATCGCTTGTGTTAAGATCTTTAATTTATCCAAATCCAAATTTTTGAAGATAGAATAAATAGCTTCAGCACCTATGTTTGTTTCAAAACAAGTTCCATATTTTAAAGAATAATGATGGAAAGAAATTTCATTTAGAACCTTTCCTTCATAAATTTCACCAATTTCTTTCTTTGTAACAGAAAATAAATTCTTCAATTTCTCTCTGGTATCATCATCAACAGCATTTTTTAATTTAGCCTTATATTCTTTTTCCAAACCAGAAATAATAGTTTGTTTTTCTTCTTCATGAACCTTGGTAATTATGTAACCAGCAAAATATATAACCTTTTCAAGGTCAGAAACTGATATATTAAGCAATATACTCATTCTAGAAGGTACTCCACGCAAGAACCATATAT
>JBAWYA010000104.1:0-2827 GCA_037143815.1 bacterium
CCCGTATATTAGACATAGCGAAAACTGAACGTATTAGCTTTTCCCTCATCCACACATTCTCTTTAAAATCAAAACTTGATTTGAATTCAGTATTTAAACTTTCAGCGTTCCCTTGTAGTATCTCTTGAATTTTTGTTTCCGTAAGTTCTTTCATAAATCATTTTCTCAATTTAATGCCATTGTCTTATTTGTACAACATATAACAATCTTACTTACCTCAATAATTTGGCATTCCAAGTTGTAATAATATTTTGCGTATTTGCAACCCAGTCATCAGAATTACTGCTTTGATCTGCGCTATCTGCAATTTTCTCAACCAATTCTTTCAAATAATTATGCAAAAATCGCTTGTCATTTTCTTTCATCGCTCGCAAAGTTTTTAATAACTCAATAAATTGAGAAATTGTGATTGGAGCAATTTTCTGTCTACCACCACGATAACCGATTGTGTTAGCTATATAAAATGTTTCGGCACTATCAATATGAATTGACGGAGCAATAAATATGCAATAAGAATTAGCGTTCTTGTTCTCAAAATCTCGTAAATGTCGCATAACTGGTTGACCCTCGTTAAACCACTGATCGCGACCATTCAACATCGTAACTTCGCAAATCATATTAAAATCATTGTAATAGCACTCAACATCTGCCATACCACCTGGAGCTGTTGAGGTGGGCTCGTTATCATCACCAACTGGGTAATTTGGTTTTATCTCTCGTGCATCATTTAGGGCGTGAAGCCCCATTGTTGAAAGATATTCCAATAATAAAGCACGGTTTTCTGCGGTATAAATTTTTTCTAAACCGTCAATATACTCAGTGATTGCATCTATCGGCTGTGCTTTGCGATGGTTATCTTTTTCTTGCAAATCTTTGCGTTTTGTTCGTAGTTGGCTAATGTAATCATTTAAATCTCTTTCAGACATTGAAACAATATCTTTTTTTATATCTTGTGTTAAGCCAAGCATACTTTGTAAATTCATAACTTCGTCATAAACTCCGCTGGCAATTTCACTCAATTTTTCTTTAGTCTGCCAAGGCAAAACTGGCAAATTATCATCAGACATGTAATTAAGATAAGCACCTCGATCAGCAAAGTCCTTGGCCTTATAAAATTTACTCTCAAATAACGCTTCAATTTCTGTGTGACGATTTGCTTCTAAATCAACATAAAAGCCATTACCACGAATTCGAATAAACTTTGTAAGACGGAAATATCTAATTGCGTTATCACCATAATCACGCAAGTTTGATAAAAACTTATCAATGTCACTTTGTTTATTTGTGCCTAAAAATTTTTTTGCGAAGTTTTTGCGATAATTATCTCTGATTTCCTTACGTTCTTGTTTAGTTTTATCTTTTTGTAAATCCCGTAAATCAATAATTTTTTTTGCATAACCATCAATATCAGTATATTTAACTAATGAAGGTACAAAAAACGAAAACTCTCGTTTGCTTAACCCAACAGGGTTATTACCACGATTTGTTTCAATTTCATTAACTCTACTAATAAGTTTAAGAGTTGCAACAAAAGGTACAATATTGTAATTTCCATTATCTGCAAAATCATCATTAGCTGGGTTCGGTATTTGCCACTTAATAAATGATTTTAAAAAAACATCGCCCGCGTCTTTATCGTTCGCAATAAGTTTTCTACCTAAATCAGTAATTTTTACAATTCCATTATCAACAAAAGCAAAACCAAACTTAGTAAGTGGATTTATTGACTGACGACCACGCATTGCAAAATCTCTGTAATTTTTAATCTTAACAATACGATCAACTATCTCATTATCAATTTCATTATCAACATTATTAACTAAATCAATAATATCTCTCGGCAAACCATTGTAAAATTGTTGATTTCCAAAACCATATAAACGATTTTTAATTAAAAGTTTCTGGTAGTTTTCTTGATTGGCATTATTCCACTCCTGATTTTGAAGTGGTTGTAAGGCAACTAAAAAGTCTCGCAACCTTTCAGGATTTCTAACAGTTGTTGTAATTGACCATGCTTTTAACATGTTTTGATTATATCAGAAAATCAGTAATTTGTGATTAAAACCTCAACCGTTTTATTTTTTTTGGCAGTAGAGTGATAATTTGAATTCTTGTAATCATAATTTAATTTGTTGATTTTAAAATTATTTTTTTCAACCCAGTTTTTCATTATTTCGTTAGTTTCGCCCTTATGTTCTAAAACATTTGAGAGGGCAAAACGGACACCCTTTTTGTCTAAGTTAGAAAGTAAAATATATAAATCTTTTTCATCTTTTTCCGTCCAACCACCTAATTCATTATAACTTGCTAAACCAAGTAAATAAGGTGGATCTAAATAAACAAAATCGTCTTTTTGTAAATCAGCTTTTTCTATCTCTCTGAAATCTTGTGTTTTAAAAATAATCCTTTTCTCATTTGAAATTTGATTAAAGGCAGCCACATTTTTTCTTGAATTACCATTATAATCTCGCTTTCCAACCGGTAAATTAAAATCACCACTATTATTAAACCTGATTTGATTATTAAAAGAATACAGAACCAATACTAGCAATAAGTCAATTCTCGTTTTATTTTTATTAAATTCGTTACGCAATTCCAAGAAAGCATTTTTATTGTATTGACCCAAACCCTTAGAGCTTTCTGCGTTATAATAATCATAACCTTTAATGTAACTTTTACTTAAATTAAAATTGTAAATAATATCAATGACTTTCTCATTTAAATCTTCAAAATTATTGTTTTGAATAAGTCTTAAAAGATCTACAACATAGCGATTTTTTTCTATACAAATAATGTTTTTGGCTATTGCATTGATACCGACATTTGC